>DATHAW010000385.1:0-2843 GCA_035296465.1 Spirosoma sp. | reverse complement strand
CCCTGGGTTATCAGTACCAAGTGCATTTGTCGCCCGACCGGAGTCGGGTGCTGGCCTACGCCTACGATTACAGTCAGAAGAACCTGTTTGCCCGGCTGGCTGTGTTTGATCCCGGTGGTAAGCTGTTACAAAGAGAAGATGTACCCATCGACAATGGGGCCGTGAACTACGGCTTCTACGTGCACAATGGGGGGGGAAATTTACGTACTCAACGGCAATGCTGCGGGAGATATTCAACTCATCGAGTACGCTTCGCGCGGAGAACGTTACCTAATGGAGGTACCGGGTGGAAGCGGAAGCCGACAGCAGCTCCACCTACAGCTGACGCCAACCGAAGCTTGGGTGGTCAGTACAGTCGGGCAAGCGGGAAAGATTGTCGGCACGATGATCAGCCGTTTCGACCTGAAAAACCGCAGCACCAGCCAGGTACAGTATCTACCCCTACCAGAGACGGTGAATGCCGTCCGGCCTAATGTGCTGGCAGGGTGTCGGGTCAATAATCGTCGGGAGCTTTCTATCGTGCTGGAACACAAAAATAATGTGGGTGCCGGCTACCAATACCGCCCCGATGCAGTCAACGACGCGGCGGCCTGGCAAAACCGTAAGACGATGGTGCAGTTGGGAGACCAAGTGATGTTGACTTACGACACCTTGGGCGTCAGCCTGGATGAGTGGCGTATCCGTCTGGAAGAGAAAATGCCCGATGAACGATATTACGAGCGGGTGTCTTTCGTCGTCAGTCCCGTTCCTGGCCTGCCTGAGTTGCTGATGCGTGAAAAACAATGGATACGGCTGGAAAAGAAGGGGACTGCCTATCAACTCAATACTTATATTTCGGACTGATGCTGGCCTTTTTTATTTTTCTATCTTTCATTCTCTTGTTTGTGGTACTGGCCGTCTACGCTGAACGCAAAGTCTCGGCATTTATCCAGGACCGGCTGGGTCCAATGGAAGTGGGGTACTACGGTACGCTACAAGTATTTGCTGATCTGCTGAAGCTATTGCAGAAAGAAGACATTGTTCCCGCCCAGGCAGACCGGAAATTGTTTCTGCTGGCTCCTGCCATCATCTTCGCCGCCATTTTTGCCGGTTATGCCGTGCTGCCGCTCACGCCCAATCTCCAGGGCTCCGGGGCCAGTGTAGGCGTATTTTACCTGTTAGCCATTGTTTCCATCGACATTATCGGGCTGCTGATTGCCGGCTGGAGCTCCAGCAACAAGTATTCTCTGTTTGGGGCTATGCGCTCCGTCGCCCAGATTGTCTCTTATGAAATTCCCCTGGCCCTGACTGTCCTCTGCGTGGTCATAATCTCCCAAACCATGAATCTACAGGAAATTAGTTTTCAGCAGGGAATTCATTCGCCGGAGCCCATTTACCTGTTCGGCATCAGAGGTTGGGGTGTAGACATTACCCGGGTCGGCGGCTTTCTGAGCTGGAATATCGTTCGCATGCCATTCTTCGCCTTTGCTTACGTCATCTTCTTTATTGCTACGCTGGCCGAGTGCAACCGGGCTCCTTTCGATATTCCGGAGGCGGAGTCGGAGTTGGTGGGTGGTTTTCATACGGAGTATTCGGGTTTTCGCTTCGCCTTGCTGTTTCTATCCGAATATGGTATGATGCTGCTGGTGGCGTTTCTGGGAGCCATTCTGTTTCTGGGAAGTTGGAACACGCCCCTGCCCAACTTGGGCCCGGTTCGCCTGGCCGACTGGACCAGCGGGGCGCCAGGTACAGTATACGGGAATATAACCGGAGCTTTCTGGATGATCAGTAAAGCTTTTCTGGCCGTTTTTGTGCAAATGTGGGTCCGCTGGACGTATCCGCGTCTGCGCGTGGATCAGTTGATGTATCTTTGCTGGAAAGTGCTTACGCCAGCCGCCTTGCTGTTGCTATTTCTCTCTGGCGTATGGCGTTTACTAATGGTACAATTATAAAGTCAGGTATTGGTTTGAGCACCACACATTGGAAACTGATTGTCTATGGCCTATCTCTGCTGTTAATCATGGCGGGCGTGTACTTGAGCTGGATGCACTGGCCCTACGCCCGGTTGCTCACCAACCTGGGTTTTACACCCTACGTGTTGTTTAAAATTACCCCTTTCCTGAAACTAAGATCGGGAGATTGGCACTGGACAGATCAGTTCCGTTTTGCCCTGGCCTTGTTTATGGGCGCTATGCTGTTGCTCAGGTACATAGACCTTTACAACAGTGATATGTATTTTATGCTGGTCCTGGCAGTAGATTATATCGTGGGTAGGCAACTGAGTGTACGTAAGGGAGACATCTGAAGCCCTCAATACCCTTTCATACTCGGAGTGATAGTGCGGGAACGCTTCCTGAATTTCCATTTTTAGTGAAAAATAAAATCCGCCGTAATCGAAATTGCAGCGGGTTTGGTGCGATCTAAGTTGAATGAACCTGATGTAAACTTTATCTACCAATTCAGATTTTCAACGCTCTAAAGACGTTGTACATGGTGATTACTGTCCAGGTAGGCGGATTCATAAAGGCTCTATTGGACGATCCGTATTGATTGGGGCCAGAAAGGCGAAAAAGCCACCATCAACGCTTTTTAAGCGCCAATGGTGGCTTTTTCATCTACAATACTTTAGCAGGTAAACATCCTACGGTGTTAGTTTTGAATGACTAGTTTGAAGCTTGATTTTTTATGATTCGAGTCATTGAAGTTAACGTAGTAAACCCCATTGGCTAAATTGGTTAGCGTTACCTGATTTTGGCCGGGATTTATACTAAAATGAAATACCTACTACGTATATTGAATGCCTGAGTGGCAGAAACAAAGATTATCCTAGCCTCATCTTAGAAAGCCTGGAAGAGTTACAAACC
>DATHAW010000384.1:0-4951 GCA_035296465.1 Spirosoma sp. | reverse complement strand
AGTCGTATTGCGGCCCGTGCTCACGAAGTTAACTTCGACCGGATTGGCCGGGCGACGGCTGCCGAAGCCGACGATTTAAAAGATATTATTGGTATTGGTCCGTTTCTGGAACGCAAACTGAACGCCATCGGCATTTATACGTACCGGCAGGTGGCCAATTTTACAAAAGAAGATTCTGAAACTGTAAATAGAGTGGTTGAGTTCTTTCCCGGCCGCATCGAACGCGACAACTGGGTTGATCAGTCCCAGGCTTTTCACGAGCGTAAATACGGGGCACGCGGTTAAGGAGTACGCCCAAACCTTATGATTTACGTTTCGGGGTGCTGCTTATAACCATTGTGCCGCCCGACTCATAAAAGTCGCAGAGGCTCCGTAGCACACAGTCTCCACACCTGGGCGAATACCAGGTGCAGATCCGCTGCCCATGCCAGTAAAAATGCTTGTGAAAGTTGAACAGGACACTGGCATCGGGTGGAAAGCAGGCAAGCAGCAGGGTGTGCGCTTTTTCGGCGCTTACTTTTGGCCCAATGACGCCAATCCGCTGGGTGACCCGGTGAACGTGCGTATCGACTGGCAGCACCGGCTTTTTAAAATTGAAAAGCAGCAACAGGGTCGCCGTTTTCAGCCCGATGCCCGGCAGGCTGGTAAGCCACTTCATGGCGTCTTCGGTCGACATATCGCCCAGAAAGTCGATGTTGGCCGTTCCGGTTTCGCGAATCAGGTGTGTGAGCAGGTTTTGAATGTAGGGGGCCTTAATTTCCGGATAGTTTGCGCTCTTAATTGCATCGGTCAGGTCGGCGAGGGAGGCATCGCGAACGGCCTCCCAGGTGGGAAACCGTTCCCGCATGGTGCGATAGGCCATCACCTCGTTGGCATGGGTCGTGCGGTGTGACAGAATCGTCCCGATCAATTCGTGCATCGGGTCGGCACGACCGTAGATTGCCTGAATGCCGTAGTAGTTGTTGAGTCGCTGGTGGGCATCGAGCGTTTTAGCGGCTAAATCAGGAACAGGTACTACTGGCATACAAACGGGCTGCGCATAACGTAAGGCTTAAAACGTGCCTGTTCAACCCCAAATCCGGACAAAAGTTATCAATATGTCAGTAAGCTACTTTACCACCGGCAAATTTGCCTGTTGCCACGCCTGAAGGCCACCGTCTAAATGCCGGACATCTTTGAACCCGAGCGTTTGCAACACCCGCAGCGCTTTGGTGCTTCGGCCACCCACGGCGCAGTGCAATAGATACCGTTTTGTTCGGTCCAGTTTGCCCACCAGTTGCTCAAAATCGGGAGCAGTATAGTCGATATTAACTGCGTTTTTTAGATGACCCGTGCGGAATTCGGCCACTGTGCGAACGTCCAGCACGACCACACCCTTGTCTTTATCCAGCCACTGGGCCGCCTGTGTGGGCTGCAGGTTTTTTGGCTCGGTTTGCCCATGCGCAACAAAACTTGCGAGCAACAACCCCAGGCCTATTAGCCTGTTTCGATACGTTTTCATGCTTTAGTGAATTGATTGCGTGTTAATGGAAAGAAGTTGTTCGGCTAATCGGGTGAGTCCCGTTGTGGCTGGTTCGGGAATGAACGTTACATTCGTTCGTTGGTGCATCGCCGGGCTGTTTGGGTCGACAACGTAGATGGGCACCCCCGCCCGAACGGCGTAGACCAGACCAGCCGCCGGATACACGTTCAGCGATGTACCAACCACAATCAGCATATCGGCTTCGTTCGTCACGTCGAGTGCAACGTCCATCATGGGCACCGCCTCGCCGAACCAAACAATATGCGGACGCAGTTGGGAACCCTTTTCGCACAAATCGCCCTGCCTGATCTCCCAACCATTAATGTCATATACCAGCGTTTCATCGATTGAACTGCGCGATTTAGATAGTTCGCCATGGAGGTGAATCACGTGAGAAGAGCCCGCCTTCTCGTGCAGGTTGTCGACGTTCTGCGTAATAACCGTTACGTCATACCGGGTTTCCAGTTTAACCAGGGCGAGGTGACCCGCATTGGGATGAACGCTCAGGGCCTGTTTCCGTCGCTGATTATAAAACTCCTGTACCAGAATGGAATTGCGTTTCCAGGCTTCGGGCGTCGCTACGTCCTCGATGCGGTGATTTTCCCACAGCCCGTCCGAAGCCCGAAACGTGGGGATGCCGCTTTCCGCACTAATGCCCGCCCCCGACAGGACAACGATTTTCTGACGTGTATTCATAATGACAAAAAACAAAAGATGGGTTTAATCTACTACGGTTTATCGGCAGGACACCAGGTGGTACATGTTCACTCCAGTTGTCAGCCTAGCGCGTACAGATCCGTATAAGAACAAAAAAACATCCCCAGACGTAGAGATGTTTTTTTGGCGAATCGGGTAATAGACGACCTTATAGAAAGGTACTAGCGCGTCTGTTTACTTTTTTGCTACCACTTTCTTGTCAGCGAGCTTTTTAGCAACTGGTTTTTTGGCGGCTGTTGCTTTTGGTTTTGCCGGAGCTTTCGCAGCCGTTGTTTTCGGCTTGGCTGGTGCTACCTTTTTGGCGGGTGCTTTTCCCACGGGAGTCGGTTCGCCACCAGCCAATTCCAGGCACTGTTCCAGTGTCAGGGTGGTAGGATCAACATCCTTCGGAATTTTTACATTACGCTTGCCAACAGCCAGGTAGGCTCCATACTGTCCATTCACAACTTTCACGACAGGATTCTCCGGGAACTCCTTAATGAATTTATTTGCTTCGGCCTGGCGTTTCTGCTCAATAAGTTCGATTGCCCGGTCGAAGGTCAGTGTCGCCAACGGTTCGTTGCGCGGAATCGAAATGTACTTTTCGTTATGCTTTACGTACGGTCCGAAGCGTCCTTTGCCGGTCGATACCAGTGTGCCTTCATATTCGCCCAGTGATTCGCTGACTGACTCGGCCCGCTTCTGCTGGATGAGTTCAATAGCTCGTTCAGCCGTGATGGTATAGGGGTCGTCTTCTTTCGTGAGCGACACGTACTTGTTGTCGTGCTTGACATACGGACCGAATTTGCCGATGCCGATGGTCAACGGCTGGTCTTCGAAGAAGCCCACTTCGCGTGGTAACGAGAACAGGTTCAGGGCATCATCCAGCGAAATAGTCTCAATCAGCATGCCGTCGCGCAGGTTGGCGTACTGCGGCTTTTCGTCGTCCGTTGCTTCGCCAATTTGCGCATAGGCACCGTACTTGCCCAGCCGGGCCGACACTTTCTTGCCCGATCGAGGGTCCAGGCCCAACTCGCGGGCACCCGTTTTAAACGATACACCCGCCGACCCCTGAATGTCTTCTATGTTCTTATGAAAATCGCCATAGAAGCCTTCCAGCATTTTCTGCCAGTTCATTTTACCGTCGGCAATCTCATCAAACTCTTTCTCCACCGTTGCCGTGAACTTGAAATCCACGATGTCGGGGAAGTACTCGACCAGAAAGTCATTAACCACAATGCCTGTGTTGGTCGGGAAAAGTTTAGCTTTTTCTGAACCAAAATTCTCCTTGCCGCTCGTTTCGCTGATCTGGTCCTGCTGGAGCGTATACTCAATAAATTTGCGTTCCTGACCGGGCTTGTCCTGTTTTACTACGTACCCGCGATTGATGATCGTCGAGATGGTCGGCGCGTAGGTAGAGGGTCGGCCAATGCCCATCTCTTCTAATTTCTTAACCAGCGACGCTTCGGCGTAGCGGGGCTGCGGGCGGGTGAACTTCTCGGTGGCTTTCATCTGGCCGAGGTTCAGGCCCTGTCCAATCCGGAGCGGGGGCAGCATTCCCTTCGCATCCTCATCGTCTTCGTCGTCTTTCGATTCGAGGTACACCCGCAAAAAACCGTCAAATTTAATTACCTCACCCTGGGCTATCAGTTCGCTGGGAAAGTCAGGGGCATTTTGTTTTAGCGTAGTGGGTATTTCTGCATCCGCAAACGGGCTGTCGTCTACCGAGGTAGTAGTTCTGACCGACGTGCTCATGCCGTTGGCGAATTTTATACCAATGGATACGGTCGTGCGTTCGAGTTGGGCATCGGCCATTTGCGAGGCAATGGCCCGCTTCCAGATGAGTTCGTAAAGTCGTTTCTGGTCGCGGTCGCTTCCGGCATTACGGTCGTTGAAGTTTGTCGGACGGATGGCTTCGTGGGCCTCCTGCGCCGACTCGTTCTTATTCTTGAAATGCCGGGTCTGAATGTATTTTTCGCCAAACTCCGACCCAATCTCGGCCACGGCTTTATCGACGGCTTCCTGAGAGAGATTAAGCGAGTCGGTCCGCATGTAGGAGATTTTTCCTGCTTCGTAAAGGCCCTGGGCAATCCGCATGGTGCGGTCTACCGAGTAGCCGAGTTTGCGGGAAGCTTCCTGCTGGAGCGTTGAGGTTGTGAACGGGGGTGCCGGAGTCTTTTTGGCGGGCTTTGTTTCTAAATTTCTAATGGTGTATGTGGCACCCCGGCACTGTTCCAGAAAGGCACGGGCCTCACCCGACGTAGCAAAGTTTTTGGGCAGTTCGGCGTTCAGCACTTTGTTGCCGTCGACAATGAACTGAGCCGTTACTTTAAATGACGACTTCGCCTGATGGCTGTCGATTTCGCGTTCGCGCTCCACCACCAGCCGTAGTGCCACTGACTGCACGCGACCCGCCGACAGACTCTGACCGCCTTTGATTTTACGCCACAGCACCGGCGACAGTTCATAGCCAACCAGCCGGTCGAGGACGCGCCGGGCCTGCTGGGCATTCACCAGATCGACGTCGATGGTACGGGGCGACTTAATGGCATTCAGGATGGCACTCTTGGTGATTTCCCGAAAAACGATGCGTTTTGTGTTGTCGCGCAGACCGAGGGCTTCCTTCAGGTGCCACGAAATGGCTTCGCCTTCGCGGTCATCGTCCGTTGCCAGCCATACCTCTTCGGCCGACTTTGCCAGTGCCTTCAGTTCACTGACTAATTTCTTCTTATC
>DATHAW010000383.1:0-3388 GCA_035296465.1 Spirosoma sp. | reverse complement strand
GTACTTGAAGCGTTCCAATCTAAATGGTAGAAGGTAGTTCAGATAAAGCAATAGTATAAGCTATACTAAAGGCTTGGCAAACCCTTTAAGAACCTCAAACTCGTCAACTTATACGGGTTGCCAACTCAGCTATTACCGGGTCGCCGGTGCGGTGAAAACCGTACCAGCGACCCGGCTTTATGGCCGTAAACGGCCGGTTGATTAGAGCAGGGGAGTGGGTACGGCCATAAACAAAGATGTCAAAGAAAAATAAAGCCATGCAACCAACACCTTAAGCCCTATGATGGTATTTTAAGCTATTTCTTGTCTCAATTGAAGCTGATCAGTACGAGCAGGACCAGGCTCCGAAAATCAGCGCATTTTAGCCGCCCAACTGCCGGGCCCTGAAACGGATGGATAATAATGAGCGCTTAAGAAGCGGACACAATTGTCCGTAATCGTACAGGCAGCGGGGACTCAATCATGGCTACGAACGTCCCAGGGCCATCTTGGGTACGTGGTATGATAGTTGAGCTACCTCCAGTAAGGGTAAACTTATTCCCTGGACCGCTCAGGCGTATGTTCCGTAACTACCTCATAATTGCTTCCCGGAACCTTTCCAGGCACAAAGCCTACTCATTCATCAACATTTTGGGACTTGCGGTGGGCATGGCGGTCGCGATCTTAATTGGTCTCTGGGTATGGGATGAACGCTCGTTTAATAAATACCACGACAATTACGACCGCATCGTACAGGTAGCCCAACACGGAACTGTGAATGGGGAAACCTGGACGGGAAGTTCATTACCGTACCCGTTGGGCCATGAGCTAAAAACCAACTATCCCAACGATTTCAAACGGGTCCTTAAGGCGTGGGGCACAGTGGACCATATTCTGTCGGTAGGCGACCAAAAACTTTCGCTAACGGGCCTGTTTATCGAGTCCGGTGCGCCTGACATGCTAACGCTGCACATGCTCAGGGGGACACGAGCGGGCTTGCAGGATCTGAATTCGGTGCTGCTTTCAGCCTCAGCCGCCAAAGCCATCTTCGGTGACGAGGATCCCCTGCGTAAAGTGGTGAAGATTAATAATGCCATGGATGCCCAGGTCACGGGCGTGTACGAGGATTTACCACAAAATACAGAGTTTCATCAGGTCAAATTCTTTGCCCCCTGGGATCTGTACGTATCGGCGAATCCTTACATAAAAGAGCAGGGCTGGGCAAATAATTTTATCCACGTATGGGCTGAACTACAGCCGAATGTCGATGTCGATAGGGTGTCGGCCAAGATCAAAGACGTCAAGATGAAGCACCTTAGGGATAATAAGGAGCAACTGGCCTTTAACTTTCAGATCTTTCTGCATCCGATGAGCAAGTGGCACTTGTACTCGGAATTCGACAAGCAGGGTAACAATACCGGCGGGCTGATCCAGTACGTGTGGCTGTTTAGCATTATAGGCGCCTTTGTCTTGCTGCTGGCTTGTATCAACTTCATGAACCTCTCAACGGCCCGCTCCCAGAAACGCGCCAAAGAGGTCGGTATTCGCAAGGCTGTCGGCTCGGTTCGAGGGCAGTTGATCGGTCAGTTTTTCAGCGAGTCATTCCTGGTTGTTATTCTTGCTTTCGGGGTAGCCCTGGGTTTGGTCACGGTTTCCATCAACTGGTTCAATGAGCTGGCCGGCAAAGCGATGACTATTCTTTGGACCAACCCTTACTTTTGGTTGTTTAGTCTGGGCTTTATCCTGATTACCGGTTTACTGGCGGGCAGTTATCCCGCGTTGTACCTATCCAGCTTCCAGCCGATTAAAGTCCTGAAGGGTACCTTCCGGGTGGGTCGGTTGGCCGCTCTTCCCCGCAAGGTGTTAGTGGTCGTGCAATTTGCCGTATCGGTAACCCTCATTATTGGCACCATCATCGTCTATCGCCAAATTCAGCACGCTAAAAATCGCCCGGTTGGTTATACCCGCGAGGGCTTGATCGATGTGCACATGAGCGTGGGTGATTTTTACAACAAATTCGACGTACTCCGCCAGGAGCTCAAGAACACCGGTGTCGTTTACGAAACGGCCCAGTCGGCCAGTCGGGCCACCGAGTTGTGGTCGAATAACAGTGGTTTCGACTGGCCGGGTAAAGACCCTTCCCTGCAAGCTGACTTTGGTACGTTGACCGTGTCGCCCGAATACGGTAAGACAATCGGCTGGCAGTTCGTCGCGGGCCGGGACTTCTCGCGGGCGTTTGCGTCCGACTCGGCCGGCTTTGTCGTCAACCAAGCCGCCGTCAAATTCATGGGCCTGAAGAATCCAATTGGTGAAACCATCCGGCGCGATGGTCAGCCGTTTCGAATTGTGGGCGTCATTAAGGATATGGTCATGAGCTCGCCCTTTGAGCCGGTGCACCCAACGGTCTTTTTCCTCCGGGGACCGCTTAACTGGATTAACATCAAGATTAAGCCGAACGTAGCCACCGCCGATGCCCTGTCTACGATTGAAGCGGTATTTAAGCAAGTAATCCCTTCGGTTCCGTTCGATTACGATTTTGTCGATCAGGAGTATGCCGCTAAGTTTGCCGCTGAAGAACGGATCGGTAGGCTGGCGGGCGTCTTTGCCAGCCTGGCCATCTTCATCTCGTGCCTGGGCCTGTTCGGCCTGGCCTCGTTTATGGCTGAGCAGCGGACCAAAGAGATTGGGGTTCGCAAAGTGCTGGGTGCATCGGTCTTCAACCTGTGGCGACTGCTGTCCAAAGACTTTGTATGGCTGGTCATCATCGCGCTGGCGATTGCCACCCCAACGGCCTGGTACTTCCTTAACGGCTGGCTCCAGAAGTATACGTACCGAACCGAAATCAGTTGGTGGATTTTCGCCCTGGCTGGTGGCGGGGCCCTGCTCATCACCCTGTTGACGGTGAGCTATCAGGCCATCAAAGCTGCCTTGCTGAACCCGGTTCATTCACTACGGTCCGAATAAGGAGGTATGGCTTCCCAAACAGACCCCTAAGTAAAGCGTTTCGTTTATCAACAATAAGTAAGAAGAGCATGAGAGTAATACTGGGTAATTACCGCTCCCTGCTGCTGGCGGGTTGGCTGTCTCTTTTGGTGAGCGTGGTCTGGGCTCAACCTGTTAGCTCCCTGGCAACCATGATGGCCTACTACAGTGAGCCTTGCGGCAGTAGCTGCGATGAAGAGGCCCACGCCGGACCGGGTCGTTGTCTCCACTGTGCTAAGCCCCTGATTGGGCGTGCCAGGGCCGTAGTGGACTCCATCGCCCAGCGGACCCAGCAAACCAAAAAGCGCAACGTGGCCATTTTTATTCACAATGGGGTGGAGGTGCTGGATTTCGCCGGGCCCAGTGAAGTCTTTGCCGCTACGCAGGGTTTCAACGTCTATACGGTCTCGCTCACCAAAGAACCCAT
>DATHAW010000382.1:0-7426 GCA_035296465.1 Spirosoma sp. | reverse complement strand
TCCGGCCCAGCCTTCCCGGCGAGGACGTAACGCTGCTCAACCCCCTCAGCGACGAACTGTCTGTAATGCGGCAGACGCTGCTGTTCTCCAGCCTGGAAACGCTGGTCCATAACCTGAACCGACGGCAAAGAGACTTAAAACTGTTTGAATTCGGCAAGGTTTACTACAAGGTCGAATCGCCCCAGCGCACCGGCAGCTCTGGTTCAGACGAGGGCAAATCCACTAAGTACGTTGAACGAATGCGGCTTAGTATGGTCATAACGGGCAATCAGCAGGCCGAAAGCTGGCTGCAGAAAAATCAATCGGTGGCATATCATGATCTGGCGACGGTCGTGCAGCGTGTGTTGAATCTGTTCAGGATTAAGTCATTTGATAGCCAATCCGCCGATCCGCAGCTATTTCAATACGGCCTGACGTACATGGTGAATAAGAAGCCGCTGGTTAGCTTAGGGTTGGTGAAGGGGCAACTGACAAAACTGGTCGATTTGAAACAACCCGTTTTCTACGCTGACTTCGACTGGGCGGCTCTGATGAAAGCAGCCGTAAGGCCGGTTCGGTACGAGGAGGTATCCCGATTCCCCGACGTTCGGCGCGACTTATCGCTGGTGCTGGATCAGGGCGTTACGTTTGAGCAAATCAGTCGGCTGGCGCACCAGACGGAACGGAAATTATTACGCTCCATAAATACGTTCGATGTGTACGAAGGCGAGGCACTGGGCACCGGGAAAAAATCGTATTCGGTTAGTTTCCTGCTTCAGGACCCAACCCAAACCCTCACCGATACCACCATCGACAAAACCATGCAGCAACTGATGGCGGTTTTTGAACGGGAGTTAGGAGCAGTGATTCGAAAATAAGACGAATTCACCTGTTTTTCGGACACCTCCCGTTGGCAACTACGTTGGTTTCAATCAGTTAGTATCATAGAAAAATTGCCCAGATCGTGATTAATGAAGCTGACCTTACTGTTGTCTTTCGGCAACTCGAACAAAAAATCGAGTCGATGAAACAGGGCTATGAGGTCGCCAGAAAACGGGTTGACCAGTTGCAGGAAGAGAATACGAAGCTGCAGCAGAAAAATCGGGACCAGGAAGCGGAACTGAAAGAGTTACGGCAGTTACAAAAAAAACAGGTTAATTCAGAAAAAAACACCTTAAAATCAAAAGATTTTGGTAAAATTGTGAGTAACAATCTGTCAGGAACAGATACGAATACCGAATTAAAACAACAACTCGACGAGTATATCCGGGAATTGGACCGGTATATTGCTCACTTGAGTAGTTTGTCATAAACCCAAACAGGCTCTGGGGCTGAAGCCCTGCCCAGACCGACCGTAGTGATGGAAGAACTGCCTATTCGTGTGAAGATTGCCGACCGGCACTACAAGCTTTTTGTAGAGCCGGAGTCGGAAGCTATCGTGCGCGAAGCTGTTAAGTTGATTCAGGAAGAGTACGATCGGTACCTGGGTATGGGTATCAGCGACACGCAGGAAGCTTTGGCTAAGGTTGCCTTTAATTGTTTAGTAGCGAAGCTCAAAGCGGACCGACAGGTGCAGCGATTGCAACAAATGGTGTTTGACAAAATAGCTCACTTGGACCAGGTCGTTACGCCGGTCATTACGACGTAGAGAAACGGCGGGGTGTTCAACCCCCATTACCCTGAGTTGGTGTTTCAGGTCATCGTATCGCGGCAGGTTGATAATTTTTTGTTCAACCCTAACGATATAGTCCCATGGACATCCCAGTTTGGTTACTTATTATTGCCGCCCTCGGTGGGATTGGCATTGGCATACTGATTGGTCGGCAGATGATGGCCGGCGTTCGCGCCAGACACGAACAGGAGGCAGAGGAAAAAGCGGCCATGATCCTGAAAAATGCGGAACTCCAGGCCGAAACCCTTAAAAAAGATCGGATTCTGGAAGCAAAAGAAAAGTATTTAAAGCTAAAGGTAGAATTTGAAGAAACAACCAACCAAAAGCGAACCGTTTTGCTTCAAAATGAGAGCAAACTTAAACAGCGTGAGCAGCAACTGAATCAACAGGCTGATGGGCAAAAAATTCGCGAAAACGAGCTGAATCAACTCAGGAACGAAATAGGCCAGCAGAAAAACAGCGTTGCTCAACAAATTGAAGCACTCAACAAACGCAAAGAAGAGGTTGACCGGCTGCAGCAGGAAGCCGACCGAATGATGGCCGACCAGTTGGCCCAGCTCGAAAAAATTGCGGGCCTCTCGGCCGACCAAGCACGCGAACAGCTCATCGATAATCTGAAGGCAGAAGCCGAAACGCGCGCGTCTTCCTACATCAAAAATATCATTGAGGAGTCGAAGCTTACCGCCACCAAGGAAGCGAAAAAGGTGGTAATCGAAACCATTCAGCGAACAGCGGCCGAACACGCCATTGAAAACTGCGTGTCTGTCTTCAACATCGAATCCGACGACGTAAAGGGCAAAGTAATCGGCCGGGAGGGACGTAACATCCGGGCGCTCGAAGCGGCTACCGGCGTCGAAATCATTGTCGACGATACCCCCGAAGCCATCATCATCTCGGGTTTCGACCCAGTCCGGCGTGAAATTGCCCGCTTATCGCTCCACCGACTCGTGCAGGACGGCCGTATTCACCCGGCCCGCATTGAGGAAATTGTGGCCAAAACCCGTAAAAACATCGATGATGAGATTGTTGAGATTGGTGAGCGGACCGTTATCGACCTGGGCATTCACGGTCTCCATCCTGAACTGATCAAGATGATTGGCCGGATGCGGTTCCGGTCGTCCTATGGTCAGAACCTGCTGCAGCACTCGCGCGAGGTAGCCAAACTATGCGCCACCATGGCCGCCGAACTCGGCCTGAATGCCAAATTGGCCAAACGCGCTGGTTTGCTTCACGACATTGGCAAAGTGTGGCCCGAAGAGGCCGAACTGCCCCACGCCATTCTGGGCATGGAGTTAGCCAAGAAGTACAAGGAAAACCCCGAAGTGATTAACGCCATTGGGGCGCACCACGACGAAATTGAAATGACGAGTATGATCTCGCCCATTGTGCAAGTCTGCGATGCCATATCGGGTTCGCGGCCGGGAGCCCGGCGCGAGATGATGGAATCGTACATCCGGCGTTTGAAAGATTTGGAAGAACTGGCCGGCAGTTTTCCCGGCGTAACCAAGTGCTACGCCATTCAGGCCGGGCGCGAACTACGCATTATGGTCGACGCCGAGCACGTATCGGATGACCGAGCGGGCACGCTTTCCTACGAGATTTCGCAGAAGATTGAAAAAGAGATGCAGTACCCCGGCCAGATTAAAGTAACCGTAATTCGGGAAATGCGGGCCGTAGCCTACGCGAAGTAAGTCTAGACAACGCCACGGATTAAACGGATGCAGCGGAACAACGCAGATTTTTATCTGATCCGGTAGGCTGCATCCGTTTCATCTATGCGGATGGTTAAGGCGGCTCGTTTTTCATTATCAATAACACCTATGGATTTTTTAACCACTGCTTTACTGCTTCTCGTTGGTACCGGCGCGGGGGTTGCCTTATCCAATGCACTGCGCAATCGCTCCGGGGTCACTGACGTTCGGCGCGATTCAGTGATTTTGCTGGAACGCATTGAGAAGGTGTTTAAAGTCGTCATGGCGGAAGGGTATTTTTCGGAGATTTATAACTACCAGGATCAGAAGAAAATTCTGTATCTGCTCAACGACCCTAAGAAGGCAATGGTCATCGCTAAATCTAAGGTGCTGGTTGGTTTCGACTTTGCCAAGGTACGCTTTCGGGCACCCGATACCGGCACCGGCGACAAAACGCTTGTTATTGAAGCCTTTCCGGAGCCGGAGGTGCTCTCAATCGACACAGACTATAATTTCTACGATATTCAGTCGGGCTACCTCAATCACTTCAATGGGGAAGATTACACCAAGATTCTGGACGAAGCCAAAAAGGCAATGAACGAGCGGGCCATGCACAGCGATCTGCCGAAAATTGCCAACAACCAGATTCAATACATGATGTACCAGTTAGCCAATTCGATGGGCTGGCAACTGCAATTGCCTGAAGCCGAGCAGCGGCAGCTGGAAGCACTGAAAGCCAAAGCGGGCGAGGAAACGGGCGAACAAAAACAGCTTCCGTTTGGCCAATAGGACGGGGCGACTGAGCCTTTGACTGCTTGCCTGACTTTACCAGCAAATATCCTTTCCCAATGCGCTTTGTCTGCTTTTTCCTTTTATTTCCTTTCCTGACCAGTGCCCAACCAGGCCCTAACGGCGGGCAATTCTGTCAGGAAAGTAAGCTGGCGGCTGCGGCCCGGCTGGCGGCTAACCCAAAAGCCAGGTTCGCCTACCCCGGCGACGCCAGCATCGACGTAACCTACTACGGCCTTGACCTCCGTCTGACCCACACCCCCAATTACCTGCGCGGAGCTGCCACCATTACGCTCAAGAGTACTGTACCGGCGCTCAGCAGTTTTTTTTTAGACCTGAATTCGAGCACAGCCACTACCGGAGAAGGGTTACGGGTCGACTCAGTCAGGGTGGGTAATCAGTTAGTACCTTATCAGTTCAGCCAAAATAAGCTAACTATTACGCCGGCCCAACCGCTTGCCGATGGACAGGCGCTGACGCTAACGGTTTTTTACCAGGGCATTCCCATTAGCCGCGATCTGGGCAGTTTCCGGTTCAGCACCCACGAGCGAACTACTGACCCGGTCATCTGGACACTCAGCGAGCCTTATGGCGCACCGGACTGGTTTCCCTGCCGCGATTCCCCCGCCGATAAAGCCGACTCCTCCTCCGTACGCATTACGGCCCCCGCCCGGTTCGTGTCGGTTTCTAATGGCATCCTCGTCAGCACGACCGATAACCCCGACGGCACCCGTACGTATCAGTGGCGCAACAGCTACCCGATTGCTCAGTACCTGATATCGCTGGCTATGTCGAATTACGAGCGCTACGATACGCCCTTTACGTATGACGGGCGAACCATGCCCGTCACGCACTACATTTACCCCGAGGTGCTGCCGTTGGTACGGTCTAATCTTGATCTCACGCCCCAGCTGCTGAACCTCTTTACTGCCCGGTTTGGTCCCTATCCGTTTCTTCGGGAGAAGTATGGCCACGCCCAGATTGGACAGGGCACCGGCGGCATGGAGCACCAAACCATTAGTTCAATGGAGGAACGCGCCCTGACGCCTAACGTCATTGCGCACGAATTAGCCCATCAGTGGTTTGGCGATCTAATTACCTGCCGCGACTGGCAGAATATCTGGCTAAATGAAGGTTTCGCATCCTATGCCGAAGCCTTGTATGCCGAGTCGGCCAGTGGGAAGTCAGGTTACCAGTCGACTATGAATGCATTTGCTACCCGTGCCCGCACCGCCAGGGGGAGCCTCTACGTCCAGGACATCGGCAACGTTGCCAGTATATTTAACAGTAGCCGCAGTTATGCCAAAGGCGCTACGGTCCTGCACATGCTTCGGGGCGTAGTTGGCGACAGTACCTTCTTTCGCATCCTGCGGACGTACACAGCCACGCCATCCGTAGCCTATGGCACGGCCGTCACAGAGGATTTTCAGGCCATTGCGCAGCAGGTGTCGGGCCGCAACCTGGCTGACTTTTTCAGGCAGTGGATTTACGGCGAAGGCTACCCGACCTACCGCGCAACGATTTCGGGCGGTACAATGGCCAACACGGCAACCGTTCGGCTGGAGCAGCGTAATACCATTGCCACTAATCCGGCGTCGTTTACTATGCCCGTGCAGATTCGGATTCAGTCGGCAGCGGGCGACACCACCCTTACCGTGCTGAACGACCGCGCCGATCAGACCTTTACGCTGCCCGTGCGAGGCCCCGCAACGGGTCTTACCATCGACCCTGATAACTGGATTCTGAAAGCGGTAGAATCGACTCAGCTCGTTGTTACGGCTACGAGCGAACCCGTTCAGGAGTTGGCACGGGTGTATCCGAATCCGGCAACTGACGCCCTGACCGTTGACTTTACGACATCCGTTCCGGGTTCTGCTACGCTGCTGCTCATCAATGCACTCGGTCAGCGGGTTCGAATGCTGACCGAATCTGGTCTGGCAACAGGCAGGCATACCCGAACCTTTAATGTGCATGGTTTGGCCAGGGGGCACTATACCCTATCTATACAAACAGCGAACGGATCTCAAAGCCAGGTGGTATTAGTATTTTGAGGGGTAGTACCGGGGGGCTTATGAAGGCTGCTTACCAGCATCGCAATTGCGCAGAGTCATTATTGTCCCTAGACGGGCTGGCGTATCCCCCTAGTTTGATTCATCCAGTGAACCATATGGGCCACTCAATCAGTTGTATAGGAGATACGCTAACATTTTAGGGGTATGCGGGTTTTATATGTAAACGCGGCCCTGTCAAGCTGTTTTTATTATTCTCTCTACAACTAACATCTATGAAATTATCCGACTCGACACCAAACTTACCCTCCACAACCCAATCAACCAGCAAATCAATAAATACAGTTTATACGTCTGGGTCATACCCCGCCAAAGACGTACAGGACCTGATCTGTTTCTCGCACCTGCGCTGGAACTTCGTTTACCAACGTCCGCAACACCTGCTTGGACGCGCTGCCAAACAATACCGTATCTGGTTCATTGAAGAGCCAATCTGGGGTGATGAACTTCGCATGAGTAGTTGCCAGCAGGCCGATGGATTGACTGTCCTGATACCCCATCTGCCCCACGGCACCAGCCCCGAAGAAACCTTACAATTACAGCGCCAGTTACTCGATGAGTTTATTCAGCGTGAACGCATCAGCAATTTCATAGCCTGGTATTACACACCAATGGCGCTCTCGTTTAGTAGTCACCTGAAGCCCAGTATGACGGTTTATGACTGCATGGATGAGCTGTCGGCGTTCTGGGGAGCGCCCCCTCAGTTGCTGGAACAGGAAAAGCAATTAATCCGGCGGGCCGACCTGGTGTTTACGGGTGGTTACAGCCTATATGAAGCAAAGCAAAATCGTCATCCGCATGTGTTTGCCTTTCCGAGCAGTATCGATTTCAAGCATTTTTCGGATGCCCGCAAGCCCTTGCCCGATCCGGCCGATCAGCGTCGTTTGGCCAATCCACGCATTGGATTTAGCGGAGTTATCGACGAGCGGTTCGACTATGAACTGATGAATGAGGTGACCCGGCGTCGGCCAGAGTGGCAGCTCATCATGATCGGTCCGGTTGTTAAGATTGACCCGGCCTTGTTGCCTCATGGTCCAAACGTGCACTACGTTGGCATGAAAGCCTATAAGGAACTGCCTACTTACTTCAGCAACTGGAATGTAGGCATATTGCCTTTCGCCCTTAATAATTCGACCAAGTACATTAGTCCTACCAAGACCCCCGAATACCTGGCCGCTGGTTTACCCGTTGTGTCGACACCCATCCGCGATGTGGTGCGTACCTAT
>DATHAW010000381.1:0-7190 GCA_035296465.1 Spirosoma sp. | reverse complement strand
ATCGCAGCCCAGGCAACCATTTCCCAGTCGCCGAAGTTTATTTCTTTTAGCCGGTTGTCAAACTGAACGACTGGCCGGTGGGCATCGGCCACGGCGGTTTGTCCGGGCTGGTGCGCCGACGCAACAATCTCAATCTGAGTGCCCGCAGCCAGCCGCACCGGCGGACTGGCCGATGAAAG
Organism: Spirosoma sp.; assembly: GCA_035296465.1. Lineage (GTDB taxonomy): Bacteria > Bacteroidota > Bacteroidia > Cytophagales > Spirosomataceae > Spirosoma. The sequence goes on along the minus strand of DATHAW010000381.1, from coordinate 7,011 downwards.
ATCATCGGCCAGTCGTCGGCAGCGACTCAAGGGTGACGAAAAAATAGCGTAGGGGGCGTTGGGTAGATGCGCCCGCAACCGGTCAAATTGTTCGCTGTAATTATCGGCCAGCTCAACGTCCGACTGCCCGTAGGCCATGCTTCGCCCCACGGCAACTTCGGTATGGCGGATGAGGTAGACGTCCATCGGTTAAACAGATACCCATAAAAGCGAAACGAAAGACAGGTAGACAACGACTTCGGCGAGTTGCTGGGTTGCGCCGAGGCAGTCGCCGGTGTAGCCACCAATCCACTTTGTGAAAAACCTGATAAGCCGCCAACGAACCAACGCCAGTGGGATCAGGAAGATGATATAAATCCATAAACCGGTATAGGCTACTAAGGCCAGCAGCGGCAGTAGCCCCAGTACTGTGGCTATTGATAATTGTCCATTAGTAATGCCCTGCGCCGTTGGTTTAACCATTGCGGTCTTGACTCCGGCTTCCTGATCCTCGCGGGCATAAGGCAGATCCCGAATAACGGTCGCGGCTGTCAGACGGCTTAGACTATGCGCCGATAGGTACTTCAATACCACCGCCGGGCCAAACGCTTCGACGCTGAAGAGCGACTGTAGCGCAAAAAACTTCACCGCCAACAGTAAACCCAATCCAATGGTACCAAAAGTGCCCAGCCGGCTATCTTTCATGATGGTTAGAATCTGAGCTTTGTTCCAGCCCCCGCCAAATCCGTCACAAACATCGGCAAACCCATCCTCATGGAACGCTCCCGTTGCCCAGACAGTAGCTACCATACTGAACAGAACAGGCAAATATGTGGGTGGAAACAGCACCGTTCCCAGCCAATAGGTGCAAATACCAATGCCGCCAACAATCCAGCCGATAAGCGGAAAGTACACCGTTGCCCGATTGAGCGCGTCGGCCGAGTGGTCGATGCCTTTCGGCACCGGCAGACGGGTGTAGAACATGAGGGCGGTGAAAAACAGGTGCATACGCTTACAAACTATCCATCGTTGCCATTTCGTTCAGCATCCCAACGGCGGCCTGTATAAGTGGGTAGGCAAGCGCACAGCCGGTGCCTTCGCCCAGCCGCAGTTGTAAATGAAGTAAAGGTTTAACGTGGAGGAAATCCAACATCAGTGCATGCCCCGCTTCATTAGACTGGTGGCAGAAAATACAGTTGGTCAGCACGGCCGGGTTCAGGGCGTGGGCTACAAGCAGGGACGCAGTGGCAATAAATCCATCAACCAGGACAACCATATCGTTTTCAACGGCTTGCAGGATCCCGCCTGCAATGGCCGCCATTTCGAGTCCTCCCATTGCCGCTAATAAGGCCAGTGGATCGTTGAGGTCGGTATAACGGTCGGCGACGGCCTGGAGCACAGCCAGTTTGTGGGCCAGTCCATCGTCGTTTAAACCGGTGCCGCGTCCTACGCACCGGGCCAGTGGCTCACCTGTCAGTCGATGCATGAGCAACGCGGCCGATGAGGAGTTGCCGATGCCCATTTCGCCAAATCCGACCACGTTACTATGTCGATACTTAACACCGTTAACCAGCGTTTTTCCGGCGTCTATGGCTGCTTCACACTCATCGGGCGTCATAGCTGGTTCATAGCACATGTTACGTGTACCGGGTCGAATCTTATACTTAACGAAGGCATCATAATCAGCTGAAAACTGGCCCGTCACCCCTACATCACAAACCAGTAACTGCAGACCGTTTTGCCGGCAGAATACAGATATGGCTGCCCCGCCACTGAGAAAGTTGTTTACCATGCTGTACGTTATGGTAGACGGATAGGCGCTCACCCCCTCGGCTGCCAGGCCATGATCGCCCGCAAAAACAACCAGATGGGGGTTTAAAAGAGATGGGGTTTCCGTTTGTTGAATTAAACTAATTTGTAAGGCCAGTTCCTCCAGCCGGCCTAAGGAGCCTGGTGGTTTAGTTTTGTTGTCAATGCGTTGTCTAATGCGGCTCTCCAGTGTATTAGCGGATACATTATCGTCCATAGCGTTGAGTAGGAATCTTAGATCGATACCAATCAAGCGCCAAAGTTCATAAATGAGAGGATAAAAACAGCTAATATGGAGATAGAATGCATAATTTGCCTTTGATCGGCTGGGATATATGATATAATAATCATGCGGATTACATAAAAAAGTTGTTCGGGATATAGTAACGATGTTCATTCAAACCAGGACAGTATTAGGTCAGTTAAGAATAGGTTGACTTGGCAACAAATACTGATTGGTTAGCTAAGAGGGCGGCAAAAAAACTACGTTAGTTCGGAGAGTAGTGAAGCAAATAGCTTATCAGCCGCTCGAAATGTAGTTGCTCGTAGGGGTTTTGTGTTTGGCTGATAAGCAGGTGCCGGTAGGTGTCGATCAGGCCCTCAAAATTGGGATTGTGGTTCAGTCGGGCGGCAATCAGGCCTTTGTAGCAGCGGTGCGTTTGATTATACACGTAGCGGCAGGGCAACGATGTGTGCTCATTCAGAAGCTGATCGAGGGCGGGTAAGGTGCTGGCCGTTTCGAGAAAACTGAAGCCCTGATTAAGGAAAAAATCCTCAATATGGTAGCAGGTTTCTACCAGTTCGTCGTTTGAATGGATCTTGTACCGAAAATACTGCAGGTTGTTAAACTTGCCGATTGAGATAATCAGCGTATTCGCATCAGGGCGGTAGTCAACCAGGTTGTTCAAAAACTGCTGGGCAATCTGCTCGATCTGCTCGTTACGACAGCCGAAATTTATTTCCAGCATGATTTCGTCGCCATAGTATGCCGGGGAAAGGATTACGTTTTGAAACCCGGAATTGGTTAGTCGCCGGTACTGTTTGCGTTCGGGCAACAGCACATACTCCCGCGCCCCAAAGAAAGGCGTCAGGTGCTGGTGGAGGCTGGTTTCAAACGGGGTGAGCGTCATATGGGTAGGAACATGACACCGGTAATATGGTGTCATAACAACGTCAGAGAGAATAAGTTTGCCTTTTTTGACCTAAAGCATTGAACTCGCATGAGCGTAACTATCGAACTAAAACAGAGAAAATGAGGTTAATCAAGTACGCGCTTTTATCAGCGTCTTTCTGGGGACGACCGGAATTGACAGCTTGCTGAGGTCGCGTGTAAGCATGCCGGGAGTTGACGGTATTTCCCGCCCAAACAAATCGTTAAAACAATAACTGGCGAATATAACTACGCCATGGCTGCCTAATCCGGAGGATTAAGCAATAGCCATTGTCTCCCCGGCCTACGTGCTGCTGGCTGGATCAGGAGGCATCGACTCGCAGCGCTGGTCTGGATAATGATGTTGACAACAGACGAGACAAAAACATCTACGGTTGAGGGTTGGCCTGCCGCGAGCCTGCCTGATTCCCGACAATTCCAATCGCGGCTAAGCATGTAGAAGGCACGACGAGTTCCTTGACTGGACGAGAGTTCGAATCTCTCCGTCTCCACAAAACCACCCAAAAAGCGGACAATTCGTCCGCTTTTTTGTTATCCACTCATGACCCGTAATCAACTCGATGACCTGATTTTGCAGGGCGAAGGTAGCCGTCTGGAGTTCAAGCGGTCTATTTCGGCGGCCCATCGCATTGCCCGCACGCTGGTGGCTTTTGCCAATACATCGGGCGGTAGGCTCCTCATTGGGGTGGCCGACAACGGGGTCATCACCGGCGTGTCATCGGAAAGCCGGGAGATGCACCGAATTGAGGAAGCCACCGACCGGCTGGCAGATCCGGCCTTGTCCATTACGTACGAAACACTGTCGCCCGATGGCCGTAAGGTGTTAATCATCAGCGTGGAAGAAAGCATCGAGAAGCCACACTACGCCCTGGACGAAACGGGGAAACGTACCATCTACGTCCGGGCTAAAGACAAATCCGTGCCCACCAGTAAACTCATTATAGCCCCCACTACAGCCGAGGCACCTTTGTTGCAGTCGCCCGTGGCCCGAACCCTAATTCAATACCTGCGCCGGAACGACGACATCACCGCCGAGAAATACGCCAAACTTATCAATGTATCCGCGTACCGGGCCGGCAAATTGCTCATCTTGTTTGCCGAACAGGGATTGCTGGTACTCATTAACAAGTCGGGGCCTGTGCGGTATGCGCTTAAACTGGCGGAGTGATTTTCAATTATTCGATTATTCACATTGAGGATATCCCCTCACTGCTATGAGATCTGTTTATTGATTCGATACGTAAAATCACCGGATAGGGCTGGCAATCCTATTGAACTTTGCGCCACTATGACTGCTAACCAAACAATTATCAAAGAAACTATTAGCACGTTCTTCGCCGATTTGCAGGATCGCATCTGCCGGGCGCTGGAAGAAGCTGACGGCGCAGGTGCTCCGGCCGGTACACCGGAGCGGGAACGGCCGGGAACCTTTCGCGAGGACACGTGGGAGCGGCCGGGTGGGGGCGGTGGGCGTTCCCGCACGATAACCAACGGGGCCGTCATTGAGAAAGGGGGCGTAGGTTATTCGGTGGTCCACGGCGAAGCTACAGAATCCACGCTCCGGGCGCTGAATCTGACCGAACCGGCCGAGTTTTATGCAACGGGTGTGTCGATTGTCATGCACCCACGTAACCCCATGGTGCCCATTATCCACATGAACGTTCGGTATTTCGAGATGAGCACCGGCCACAACTGGTTCGGCGGGGGCATCGACCTGACGCCCCACTACGTCGTGGAAGAAGACGCCCGATGGTTTCATCAGTACCTGAAAACCGTCTGCGACCGCCACGATCCGACTTATTACCCTACCTTCAAGCCGTGGGCCGACGAATACTTTTTTATTCCTCACCGCCGGGAGACGCGCGGCATTGGTGGCATCTTTTTCGATTACCTTAAACCCTCCTCCAATGCCCATAAAGCCCATCTGTTTGCCTTTTTGCAGGATGTGGGTATGGCCTTTGCACCGATTTACACCTATTTCATGCACAAAAACCGTGATCTGCCCTATGGCGAGCGCGAAAAAAACTGGCAGTTACTACGCCGGGGCCGCTACGTTGAGTTCAACCTGGTGTGGGACCGGGGTACTAAATTCGGGCTGGAAACCAACGGCCGTACCGAGTCGATTCTGATGAGTATGCCCCCGCAGGCGAACTGGACGTATGACTACCAGCCCGAACCCGGCAGCCAGGAAGCCAAAACACTCGGCCTGTTACGTAAAGGGGTGGAGTGGTGAAACCAGCCGTTTACTCACGACTCTTTGTTGGCCGACTTACTGACCAGCAGCTGACTTAAGTCCCAAAGCTGGGCGGGGTCGTAGCGCAGGTGTCCGTTCTGGATGGTAAGAGGACTATCGACGTTGTTATGATACAACTGGCCCGTACCGAGGCCCTGGGGCAGCGCGTTTTTGAACTGAGCTGTGTATTGTGCCACGGCGTTCAGCCCAATGTTCGACTCCAGCGCTGAAGTAATCCACCAGCCAATACCCAGTCGTCCAGCCAGTTCAATCCACTCATCGCAGTGGCGCATACCGCCTAACAGCGTGGGTTTGAGGATGATGAATTGCGGCTGTATTTTTTTGAGCAGATGAAATTTATGAATGTATTCCATCTGCCCGATCAACTCTTCGTCGAGGGCAATCGGCAGGGGCGAATGTCGGCACAGGTCAGCCATGAGTTCAGGCTGACCGGCGCGGATGGGCTGCTCAATGGAATGAAGGCCGTACGTTGCCAGCCGTTCGAGTTTACCCATAGCCTCCTGGGGTCGAAAGGCACCGTTGGCATCGACACGCAGGGTCACCTGCTCCGGCGTAAAGCGGCTGCGGACCATGGCCAGCAGATCGCATTCCTGCTCGAAGTCGATGGCCCCTATTTTCAATTTTAGGGTGGTGAAGCCCGCCCGGAGCTTTTCCTCAATCTGCTGCCGCATGAAGGCCGGACTACCCATCCAGATTAGGCCATTAATGGGTAGGGTGCGGTGGCCATTCGTGAAATCCGTATCCCACAGAATCCGTCGGCCACCCGCCAGAAAATCGGCCATGGCGGTCTCGAAGCCAAACAGGATGCTCGGAAATTCCTGACCAATCACCTGGTTCAGAATGATGGGCAGGTTCCAGCTAAACAGTTGCAGGTCCAACTCATTAAAATCCCGGCAATACTGACCCAGGCGAAACTCAAAGTCGGGTCGGTCGTCGAAGCTAAGGCCCCTGAGCGGTCCGCACTCCCCGTAACCGATAACCGAAGGATCGTCCGTATCGGCGAGTCGGATGAGGTAAGACGTTTTCTCCGTAAGCGTACCGCGCGACGTACCGGCTTCAAAGCGAAAGCGGAGCGTGTATTTCAGGTAGTCGGCTTTTAGACTCATTGTACCGGATACGGGTAGCGGGCATTCACAATCCTAAAAGTACTACTTTTGACCAATCGTAAAAGCCCCTGTTACTAATTATTCGTGAAGCCTGCTGCTCTCACCTGGTTCCTGCTGCCATTCAGTAAACTGTACGGCGTTATTACCGACGTCCGTAACTGGCTGTTTGATAAACGGTTGCTTCGTGTATACAGGCCTGAAATCTTTACCATCAGCGTAGGAAATCTAACGGTGGGGGGAACCGGAAAAACGCCCACGATTGAATTTTTGATTGAACGGTTTTCCCGGTCCCCGGCTGCCATACCCTTTGAGACGGCAACGCTGAGCCGGGGCTACGGACGGAAGACAAATGGGTTTCGAATAGCCGCCGAAGCCGACACTGCCGATACCCTGGGTGACGAACCGCTCCAGTTGTATCGTAAATATGGGCGGCAGGTGAGGGTGTGCGTGGGTGAACGGCGGGCGGATGCCATCCAGAGCCTTCGGGTAGCTCATCCCGATATAAAGCGAGTGCTGCTCGACGATGCCTTTCAGCACCGGGCCGTCCGGCCGCACTTGAACCTGTTGCTGATGGATTTTAACCGGCCGTTCTTTACCGATCATCCATTTCCGGCCGGGCGGCTGCGCGAACGTCGGCGGGGTGCCTGGCGGGCCGACGCCCTTATCGTGACTAAATGCCCGGCTATCTTATC
>DATHAW010000380.1:0-4010 GCA_035296465.1 Spirosoma sp. | reverse complement strand
ACAGCTGTTTCAGGGCCTCCCGATTGCGACCTTCAAGCAATCCGGCCTGCATGCTAGCAGGCAGTTTCTTAAAGGCAGTGTTTAACGGAGCAAACAACGTATAGGCTTCATTCTCTTTGAGTAAGTCATCTAAGTCGGCCGACTGTAGCGCATTCTGGAGGGTAATGTAATTAGGCGACGAGGCAATAAAGTCATGAATGTTTGTGTTCCGCTCTGTGCTGCCTGCCACGTTAGCCGGGGTTGCTGTAGTCGGGGCACCCGTAACAGCTCGCGATGTGCCGGTTTTAGGTTCGCTGGTCGTTGTGGACGTAGTGCCAGAACCACTAGTGCCTGACGACGCAGCTGAACTACCCGAAGTAGTTGTACCGCTTAAGGTGGTGGGGTTTGTCGATACCGATGGATTGCTACCGACACCCGTAGGTGCGTTCGTTACGTTATTACTGTTATAGTTGTCCGAATTGCTGTTGTTGACCGCAGTACCGTTAGCGGCTGAGCTTTGCCGATACTGACCTTCCTGTTGACTAGTGGCTGTGCCAGAGGTTCCACGTTTTGCATTCTGCCGCATAGCTTTCCGATCTGCCCGGGTCATCTTTGCCGATCGGCGCTGATTGCCGGATGGTTTCCCTGAATCCGGGGCAACAGCGCCCGTAGGGTATGTAGTTGACGTAGCGGTTCCTGTAGGCGTTGTTTGTGCCCAGCCAACCGTACAGATCAACGCAAGGCCGAGCGTTAGGTGGGTAAGTTTTGCTGTGATTTTCATACCGTTGGCGGTTCAGTTGAGTAATGAATTGTTCATGTTAACCAAAACGTAGTCGAAAAGTTTGCCAAGAGCAGTTGGCATCAACCCTACGTAATGTATATGCAGAAAACAGGCTTTGCCCTGGAAATGACCGTGGTGCTAACGATTAAACGATTAAACTCGTCCATACCGTTTAGCCGTACCTACTGATAAGGCATTAACAACATCCAACAATTAGTTTTACCTGTATATTCACACATTCGCTTGCTGGCTTTGCGCAGGAATGTCGAACTTTTAATCTACTTAGCAAGTACGGCTGCTAGCTGCGCCCGTTAAACAACCCGCTCTATCATTCCTGCCGTACCGATGCCCATTATGTATCCCTTCACATTACACCATCATGTTAGATTTAGTTATTGATGCCCGTGCCGCTTCAATTGGCCATGGATTTAACGTAAGGCGGATTCTGCCTTACCGGCTTCGGCGGATGTTGGGACCATTCATATTTATGGATCATGCCGGTCCAGTCCAAATACCAACGAATCAGTTAGCCAGCATGGATGTTTTACCCCATCCGCACATTGGTTTATCTACGGTGAGCTACCTGTTTGAGGGACAGGTGACGCACCGTGATAGTTTGGGCGTACAGCAGGTGATCAGGCCGGGTGAGGTAAACTGGATGACGGCCGGGCGGGGCATAGCACATTCGGAACGCTTTGAGGACCCAGCCATGCTGGCTAACGGCTCGCTGGAGATGCTTCAAACGTGGGTTGCGCTGCCCGAAACCGCCGAAGAAAGTGCTCCTACGTTTGATAACTACAAACCCCACGAACTGCCCATCGTTACCGATTCGGGAGTTTGGCTTCGATTGATTGCAGGCGAGGCTTTTGGCCTGACCAACGAAGTCAAAACGAAATCGCCCCTGTTCTATGCACACGTAGTGCTGCAACCTGGAACGCGCTTTGGCTTGCCGCAGGGCCATTCTGAACGCGGTGCCTATGTAGCCAAAGGCAGCGTAGAGGTGAACGGCCACACCTACAGCGTGGGTCAGTTGCTGGTATTTACTAGTGGTGTTGATCCGGTAATAACGGCTATCGATACCTGCACACTGATGGTACTCGGGGGCGAACCACTGGGCGAACGCTTCATCTGGTGGAATTTTGTTTCGTCCCGGCGCGAGCGAATCGAGCAGGCCAAAGCCGACTGGCAGGCGGGCCGCATTCCGTTGCCACCTAACGATAACGCCGAGTTTGTCGCGCTGCCTGAGGACCATTCTAAACCCGCAGGTTCGTCAACGGGCTCACCACCACCCCAAGCCCTTTCTTAAGGGCACTGGCATATTAAATAATCTAAAGCGAACCAGACCTGGAAATAAATAGCGTTACCAGACTCGTCGTTTTATTGATCGAGTCCTTTTGACTATCCATTCTTGCTTTAACGCAGCAGCGGAGCCACTCGGGTGCCCAATAGGTTGATGGCTTGCATGAGTTTAGCGTGGGGTAACGTCGCTATGTCCAGTTGGAAAGTTACTCGCGATATACCGCCCAGAGCCTTACTGTGGCGCAGGATTTTAGCCGCTACTTCTTCGGGGGTTCCCACCAGCAGCGCGCCCAGTGGGCCGAGTTGCGCGTCAAACACCGCCCGTGTTACGGGTGGCCCACCGCGCTCCAGAGCTCGCTTGTTGAAGGTGCGGGCATACCCCGGATACGTTTCTTCCACAGCCTCCCGGGTAGTTTCGGCTACGTAACCCAGCGAGTGCAGGCCCACTACTAACTGCTCCGGTGCATAGCCAGCCTGTTGGCCTGCTTTTCGGTACAGGTCCACGAGTGGCCGGAAGCGGTGGGTATCGCCCCCAATAATAGCCACCATTAAGGGCAGGCCCAGTGAGCCGGCCCGCGCGAAGGACGCTGGCGTGCCACCTACGCCCAGCCAGATAGGCAGTGGGTTTTGCACTGGCCGGGGGTATATGCCCTGCCCCGTGAGCGCAGGCCGAAACTCGCCTGACCAGTGCACATGCTCATTATCCCGGATAGTCAGCAGCAGATCAAGTTTTTCGGCAAACAGCGCGTCGTAGTCATTGAGGTCGAAACCAAATAGAGGAAAAGCTTCGATGGATGAACCCCGGCCCACCACCATTTCTGCCCGTCCCTTTGAAATCAGGTCGAGGGTAGCGAATTCCTGAAACACGCGTACCGGATCGGCAGCACTCAGCACCGTTACTGCACTGGTTAAGCGAATCCGCCGGGTGCGTGCCGCAGCAGCCGACAGAATAACGGCGGGGGCCGAGTCAAGGTACTCCGGGCGGTGGTGCTCGCCAATGCCGAACACATCTAACCCAACCTGGTCGGCTCGTTCAATCCGGTCCAGCAACTGGCCCATAGCCTCCATTCCGCTACTGGTGTTGCCCGTGCCGTTATCCAGCAAGTGCGACGCGAAGCTGTCGATGCCAATTTCCATATTGATGATGGCTGAGTAGTACCTTCGGGTTATTAATAACCCGAATTACGCATACGTGTGGAACATTCTGGTGGTTCGCCATAAAAATTGCCTATCCGTTTTAAACACAGCAGGCTATGCAACAGGCCCAATATGAATTGGGCCTGTTGCATAGCCTGCTAAAATGCCGTCTATTTTAGTCGTTGATAAGGGCGTAGGCACCAACGGGAGCACCACTACGTTGTTTGCGGCCCAGCAGTGGCTTAGGTTGTGGGATAAGTGCCTTTGTACGGTCGATAAAAATCAATCCGTCATACCGTTCAGTCAGGCGTGTGGGTACGTAATTACCGGATTCGCGCGCGGGATTGTATACCACACCAATGGCACGCTGCCCGCGGGACTGAGTCAGCACTGGATCGTTGCGCAACTCACTTACAAAAACGATTTTGTTATCGGGTGACACGCGGTGTAGTAGCTCATCCCAGCTACCATTCTGCGCGGTGGGCACGTTCATGCGCTCATGGGGTGCCTCCCAATAGCTGCCGGCAATTACGTCTCCCTGGTAGGTCCCGAAGCCGACGATGTAAACGCCTTCCGCTTTATGCGACTCGCGTACAAGCTGTCCCAGATTGACCATGCCATAATTCGCCATATCAGTATAGCGGGCATCACCCACGTGGGTATTATGCGCCCATACAATCATTTTGCTTTCGGGACCGTGCAGTTGCATGAGCCGGTCCAGCGTGGCAGCCATGTGGCGGTCGCGGACATTCCAGGACTCGGCATCGTTGCGCACCATCGTATAATAGTACCGTTCAGCATTTACCGCTGCCTG
>DATHAW010000379.1:0-3958 GCA_035296465.1 Spirosoma sp. | reverse complement strand
GGTGCGGGTGGTGCCCTGGGATTTGTTGTACGGGAAACGGGCACAGGCGCTCAACTGGCGGCTCAGATTGCAAAACTTCCTTTTTCGCCAATCATGATCCCGTTCCTGGTAGCTACTGTCATTCGCCTTATTCAAGGCTCTGGTACGGTAGCCATGATTACGTCGGCATCCATCACGGCCCCTATTCTTGCTCAGGTACCTGGAATGAACATGTTGTTTGCAGCCCAGTCTGCCGTAATGGGTTCTATGTTCTTTAGCTACTTTAATGACAGCCTGTTCTGGGTCGTTAACCGCATGATGGGCATCGTGGAGGTGAAACAACAACTCATGACCTGGTCGCTGCCTACGAGCATTTGCTGGGCTGTGGGCGGAGTGCTGATTGCCTTGTTGAACCTGGCATTGGGCTCCGGCGGATCATTTCTCGACCCATTAGTCCCTTTGACAGGGTTAGGCCTTGTTTTGCTTGTACTGCGCAGAAAACAATCCCGTTGAGCCGTAGTAAAGAACGTTGATTATAGAAGGACAGCCTGATTTGAGTAGTCCTGGTTATAGCATAACAATAGTAAACGCTGAATTGAACGATCAGGAATTTGCATCGCACCCTGGCATTCAGTTCCAAACATCCGGCATGTTGGTTGGTTCTTTCAGAGTGGCACATCTATGCCCCAAAGGAATAGGTACATGAAATCGAGAACTACCCTTTGGCAACGTCTGGGTTTGCAAAACTGGTTTCTTAAAAACTCCGCCGTAGCGGAGAAGGAGACACCAATACCCACGCCCGAAAAGGTGTACCGGTATATTACCGACAAGTTCAACGAATCTATTGAGCAGTTGTCCTTTGCGAACCGCATCGTTTTTTATCACGAATACATCATTTGCCTGAACCCGGACGATTATCAGGCATTCATGGCCAACAAGCAGGGCTTGTTTGGGCTAATTACGCAGGAGTGCGTCAAATCGTTTTACGTCCTGCTGGCATCCTACCGGGATGCCGGCAAAACGGTTGAACCATCGGCCACAAAATGGGTATTTCGGTTTGTGTCACATCCTGAGTACGCCCGTGGCGATATAGGATTTATTGGTAAGCTGTTACCTGACAGTGACCAGCGTGATGAAAATGTCCGCGTTACGTTTATTCCGCGCCAGACCGGTATCGCCGAAACATTCGATGTCAGTCAGGACGTTCTTAAGGGATTTACGTTTTACAGCGAGGGCTACTACGAAATACCGTTTATTGATGCACTGCAGGACGATGAAAAAAGCCAGAACAGTGCATCTCGGCCCAGCCTGGGCCGCTTAGAAACTATTTTGCCCGATAAAGCATTCGCTGGTCGCAAAGTAGAATACGTCATCAGCGACGACGAGGTGATCATTACCGGCACCGGCGATGCAGGCGAAGCGCCCGCTACGTTCCGGGTACCTTCGGACTGGGTAGATACCCCACACCTGCGCATTCGGTACAATCGGGAAACCAGCCAGTTTTACCTCGCTTCGTTTGGCGAAAAAACCCTGCTGAACGAGAAGGAAGTAGTCAGAAGTAATAATAACACGACTTCATGGGTAGAACTGCCGTTCAATTCGAAGATGCTCCTGAATGGTATTGTTGGGATTAATTTATTTAAACCCTGAACCGCCATGTCGTCATCTATCTTATCCATGGCGTTGTTGGGGATTGGCATACTGCTGCTGGCCGCGCATTTTTTTGACATAAGAAATACCCACAACCGGAATGACTGAAAACTTCGTGGGCCTAACGGACACCGGACGGGTACGGGAAAACAATGAGGATGCCTTCATTGCCGAACGAATCCTAAATGACCACCTCATCATTGCCTGCGTCATTGATGGGGTAGGTGGGCATGCCTACGGCGAAGTGGCCGCGGCTGTGGCCCGGCAAGCCATTCTCGATTACTTTTCTCAATTGTCGGAGCCGGTGGTACACAGCCTGAAGGAGTCTGTCATCACGGCCAACGACCGGATTTTTGCCGAAAAACAGCGGGACAGCGACTACGACAACATGGCCTGTGTTCTGACGATGGCGGTGGTAGACACCCAGAACAATCAGTTTCTGTATGCGCACGTGGGCGATACGCGGCTATATCTGCTGCGGGACGATTCGCTGATTAAAGTGGTGAAGGACCACTCGTTTGTTGGTTTTCTGGAAGATTCCGGCCGCTTATCCGAAGCGGCTGCCATGCGCCATCCGAAGCGGAACGAAATAGACAAGGCACTTGGATTCCGCGAACAGATCGACACGCCGGATGACTACATCGAAAGTGGGCAGTCGCCTTTTCTGCCGGGAGATATGCTCCTGCTATGCAGCGACGGGCTGACCGATCTAGTGCCTAAAAAAGAAATAACGGGTATATTAACGGGTGCGGGGTCGCTGGCCGAAAAAGCGACGGCGTTGGTGGCTTCGGCCAATGAAAAAGGGGGAAAAGACAACATCACCGTCGTTCTGGTACACCACGATAAACCGCTACCCGAACCCCTGGCGATTCGGCCGGCCATAAGCCAGAAAAACGATGAGCCCTCCAACCGGGACGCCCCCATGCCGTCAACGGATTCAGGAGCACCAGAGCCAATACTACCCCAGGAGACGAGCCGTCGGCAGATGCTGCTCATGGGGCTGTCGGTTGCCTGTCTGGTTCTGCTGGCTACGTCGCTGTGGCTGCTTAGGCAATACCGGAACGGTGAACGAACCGTTGAGAATGGGGCACTGTCCACGGGCAGGAGAACGGAATTGGCACAGGCAAGCCCCACGGATGGAGAACGGCAACTGCAGGCCGCTCTGAACGGTCTGACAGGCGATACCCTGCTGCTAACGAACGCTGTTTTTGCCCAGCCAATTGAAGTAAGCAGGGCCGTACTGGTCAATCGGAATACGTTATGCATCAAAACGCAGGGGACTATCGTGTTGACACGGGCAGGCTCGTATGCGGGACCGGCCATCCGCCTTGCGCCATCCAGTGGCCACCTCGTGCTCGATGGGCTATGCTTTGACGGTTTCGAGGTAGCCGTATCGGCGCAAAACCAGGGGGTGGTGCTAAAAAATGTCACCTTCCGTCGCTGCCGTGTTCCTGTGCAGCGAGCCATCCTTTTTCCGGACAGCCAGCCCGTGAATGCCCGCCTGACGGGTATTAGTCGACTAACAGATGTTCCGGCCAACTAAACGGATAGGCAGCATGGCTCAGAAAACCTCCCCATCGACTGGCAGAAATATAGAACGCCTGTTTTTAGCCTTGATCTCCACCGTCCTGGGGGGGCTGTTCTATACGTTGTTCATGGTATTGCAGGGAGACTTTCGGGATGTTGAGGAGCGGCTGCGGAACGGAACGATGGTGAACCTGAATGCCTCAAACAGTGCGCAAATCCTTGCAACCCTGCTGGAAAAAGGCCATTACGTTGACGATAAACGGGATATCCGGTTTATTCAGGAGTCCGTTGCTGACGTACTGGGTGCCAACGCACGGGCACCCATTGATAATGTGGGCGAGTTGAACAAGCGCCGGTTTGCCATTCTGGCGGACGACGCCTTTGCGCGGGGTGGAAATTCCTTTAGAAAACGCGTAACGCAATCGAGAGCTCTGCTAGGATTTACAGACGCTGACTCGTCCAGTTTTCAGGACGAACGTTTGTCTCCGACCCCATTGCCCTCCGTTACCGACGTTGGCTTAAAGGGCTACCGCCTGAGCGGAACGATTCGAAGCGAGGCAGACAGTACGGTTGCTGGCGTACTGGTCCGGCTGGCGATGGTGTTGCCGCCGGACAGCACCGACCTTGGAGACCATGATGCCGGGAGCGGGCTAAATGAGGTCAGCGAGAAAGGTCCGGGATTTCTGAAGGTATACGGCCCTAAAATAGGCAATAACCGGCCGCTACGGGCCTTAACTGCCTTTGCCCGCACGAATGCGCAGGGAGAATTTGCCTTTGCCAACCTGCCTGGCGGCCGGGCATT
>DATHAW010000378.1:0-2742 GCA_035296465.1 Spirosoma sp. | reverse complement strand
ACCCTGCTTATTGGCGCGACCACAATCTTTGTCGAGATTCAGGACTCGGTAAACATGATCTGGCGGGTTAAGGCAAAACCCAAGCGGGGCTGGTTAAAACTGCTCAAAGACCGGTTGCTGTCGTCTTCACTGGTCGTTGGGCTTGGGTTTCTGCTGCTGGTGTCATTAATTGTTAACGGCATGGTGCTGGCCATGAGTGGAGTACTGACGCGTTATATTCCGGAGGTCGGCGTATTGTTGGTCAGCACGTTTAACTTTTTGATCAGCATGGTAGTAGTAACGATCCTGTTCGCTACTATTTTTAAGGTGCTGCCGGATGCCAAAATTGCCTGGAAAGATGTTCGATGGGGGGCTTTTTCTACGGCGTTGCTGTTCATGCTGGGACGCTACCTGATTGGCTTGTACATTGAAACGACGGCCAGTAGTTCGGCCTACGGAGCGGCCGGCTCGCTAATTGTGATATTGATCTGGATTTATTACACGGCAGCCATTCTTTACTTCGGTGCAGAACTGACGCAGGCGTATGCCAATCACTTCGGCATCCGGATTGAACCGGCTGATTACGCTGTGTACGTTGAACAAACCGAACGCGAACGGGACGTAGCGGTAATACCGACTGAGCATAAAATAGAGGGCAATCGGTCATAGTACACGTCATGCATACATCAAGACGAACGAGCCTTAGCCTCCAACAGGCTATTGTAGGATCTCTTCCTCCTCCTCGGGCGTAACCTTAGGCGGAATATACCGCTGGGACGAATCGATATGATAGCCGCCACAATCAATTTTGAAATTGTTCGGCTTGCGGAAGGGCTCGGGCCGGTACTGCGTCAGCGTTGGGTCTTTGTAAACTTTCTGCATATACATGGCCCAGGCAGGCATTGCTAACCGGCCACCCTGTCCCAGTTCTATTGTGCGGAAGTGAATGGGGCGGTCGTCGCCACCAACCCATAATCCCGACACCAGGTGTTGTGTCAGGCCCATGAACCACGCATCGGAATAGTTAGACGTTGTGCCGGTTTTAGCCGCAATTTCGTTGCCGCCATCCAGCAGTTTGTACTGTGTCCTGAGCCGCTGGGCCGTACCATTGGGTTCTTCCACCGCCCCACGCATGAGGTGCAGCATCTCGTATGCCCGGTTGGCGCTGATGACCTGGTTGGCGTCGGGTGTGAAGTTCTTCAGAACGTTGCCATCCTTATCCGTAATGCGGATGAGCATCATGGGGCGAACGCGCGTGCCACCGTTTGCAAAAGCACAGTAAGCCGCCACCATTTCATAGACCGATACATCGCCGGTGCCGAGGCAAAGTGTTGGGTTATTGGGTAGATCCTTGCTCTGAATGCCCATTTTATGAGCGTAGTCGATAACAGCGGCCGCGCGCGTTTTCTTAATCAACTGCGCACTGACCGTATTGATCGACTGCCCCAACGCTTCCCGTAGCGATAAAGCCTGACCGCTGTAACGGCCCGTCGAATTTTTGGGCATCCAGGCTGGACCATTGTTGTTGTCTTCACCGTGGGCAAACACCGTTGGTTGGTCGGTAATATGGCTGCACGGTGTTACAAAACCCTGATCCATCGCCGTAAGGTAGACAAATGGCTTGAACGTAGAACCCGGCTGTCGTCGGCTTTGGCGGACGTGATCGAACTTCATGTGCTTGAAATTGACACCACCTACCCATGCTTTTACGTAGCCCGAACGCGGGTCCATCGACATGAAGCCCGTGTTCAGCAGCCGCTTGTAGTAGCGAATGGAGTCCAGCGGACTCATTGTCGTGTCTTTTTCGTTACGGCCACCACCGTACACAAACACCTTCATTTTTGATGGCCTCTGCATCTCCCGCCAGATCGCTTTCTCGTCGTTGCCGTAAGCAGCTTTGAGTTGTTTGTACCGAATGGTTTGCTTGGCTCTTGCTTCGATGAAGCCCGGAATTTCCTGATATTTTTTAGTTCTCGGATTTTTCTGCACCCAGGGGTTTCGGCCGCGCCAGTGTTCGTAAAACTTCTTTTGCTGGTCGCGCATGTTATTCATCACTGCCTCTTCGGCATAGGCCTGCATCCGCGAGTCTATCGTTGTATAGATTTTTAGGCCACTCGTATAGAGGTCTAGCTCGGTGTTGTTTTCTTCGTTATACTGTTTAATCCACCGCTTAATATCGTCACGTATCACCGACCGGAAATAGGCCGCCATGCCCGTGTTCTGGTTTTCAATGCTGAAATCAAGCTTCAGAGGTTTGCTTTTGTAACTTGCAAACTGAGCATCGGTCAGAAACTTATATTTCTTCATCTGCCCCAGCACAACGTTCCGCCGACCGACGGTTCGCTCCTCGAACAATCGCGGGTTATAAAACGTCGGGTTCTTGAGCATCCCTACCAGCAGGGCCGCTTCCTCGACGGACAGTTGCCAGGGTTCTTTAGCGAAATACGTTTTTGCCGCCGTCTTGATGCCATATGTATTGTTGCCAAACGAAACCGTATTGAGGTACATCATCATTACCTCCTGCTTGGTATAGTTACGCTCCAGACGTACCGCCAGAATCCACTCTTTGGTTTTGGAGATGATCGTCTTTAAAATCGGTACGTTCCCCAGCACACCACGCAGTTCCTCCTGCCGGGTGTCAAACAGATTCTTAGCAGTCTGTTGCGTTAATGTACTGCCACCCCCCGAACTTGATACGTCCTGAAAAGAGAGTACACCTACAACTGCCCTGAATAGGGCCCGTGGGTCAATGCCAGAGTGTTT
>DATHAW010000377.1:0-9294 GCA_035296465.1 Spirosoma sp. | reverse complement strand
CCAGCTTATTGGCTGGCAGTTATCCGGCATTTGTGCTGTCTGCTTTCCAACCCGTTAAGGTCTTGAAAGGGCTGCGGGACCGCATGGCTGGGGGTGCTATCTGGTTGCGGCAGTCACTCGTGGTGGTGCAGTTCACCGTGTCGATCCTGCTAATTGTGGGCACCATCATCGTTTATCAACAGATCCGCTTTATCCGCCACAAAAACGTAGGTTATCAGAAAGAGAACTTAGTCAGCTTCGAAGCCAAGGACCTCAACCAGCACCGCTATGAGCAAACCCGCAACACCCTGGCGGCCATACCGGGCGTACGAGCGATAACCGCAGCAAACACGAATTTTCGGGGGGCGAACTGGCGGGATTTTCCTTCCTGGGCCGGCAAACCGGATGACAAAAAGGTTTTGTTTTCCATTGTTGTCGGCGATTATGGTCTTCTACCGACAATGGGTCTGCAACTCAACGCGGGGCGCAACTTCTCGCGTTCGTTCGGACGCGATTCAGTGAATGTCATCATCAACGAAACGGCAGCCCGGATGATGAACCTCCCCCAGCCGCTGGGTCATGAGATCACCGTAGCCGGCCGGAAAGGCAGCGTAATTGGCATCGTCAAGGACTTTAACCTGTCGTCGGTTCATTCGCCCATTGAACCGACGCTTATCATCTGCCGGCCACAGAACACGTTCCTGTATCTGGCCCGCATCGACGGCCGCGACGTACCCAACACGCTGAACCGCCTGGAAGCCACTTATAAAACGTTGCTGCCCGGCTATACCTTCAACTACCAGTTTGCCGACCAGGAATACGACAAGATGTACCGCAGCGAGATGCAGATTGGCACGCTGGCTAACTGGTTCTCGGCCTTAGCCATCTTTATCTCCTGCCTGGGGCTGTTTGGTTTAGCCTCCTTCACGGCGGAACGCCGTACCAAAGAGATTGGCGTGAGAAAGGTGTTAGGCGCATCATTGGCCAGCATTTTTGGGCTCATCTCCCGGGAGTTCATCGTGCTGGTGGTTATTGCCCTGGTGCTGGCAACTGTTCCGGCTTACTACCTGATGAACAACTGGCTAGACAAGTTCGCCTACGCCGTTGCTATTGAGTGGTGGGTGTTTGTGGCAGCGGGCGGGGTAACCATCAGTATCGCCCTGTTGACGGTCAGTTTCCAGAGCGTTAAAGCCGCCCTGATGAATCCGGTGAAGAGCCTGCGGGCGGAATAAATAAATCCCCACGAGTGCAACATGAGCGCTAACAGGGTGTCTCTTCAACAGCCCTGACTACATCACGGACCCAAATCCTGCTTGCTTAAAAAAGAGGTTTTCCCCGCGCTTTTCAAAATCGTCTTCAGCAACCCTGGTGCAACGGCTCATCGGCTCCCTAATCTTGCTGCCCATTGGCAGTCTCTTTGATACAACCCACCCGTACTACTTGCTTGATGCATAAAGTCATTTTTACCGCTATTCTCTCGCTGTTCACGAGCGGCCTGCTGGCCCAACAGACGCTTCCTGCTAAGGGGGCGACACCCGAAAAAAGACAGTATCACACCCAAAAAATAACTGGCCCCTCCATCCGGTTGGATGGGCAGCCCAATGAAGCGGCCTGGGAAGCCGTTCCCTGGAGCGGTGACTTTACCCAGTTCATGCCCCATGGAGGGAAAGCCCCTTCGCAGCCTACCCGGTTTAAGATCCTTTACGACGAGAAGTTTCTCTACGTGGGCTTTCACTGCCTCGACACCGCGCCCGATTCGATCATCAAGCGCATGAGCCGCCGTGATGAGTTTCCCGGTGACTGGATTGAAATCAATATCGACAGCTACCACGACCAGCGTACCGCCTTTTCCTTCTCGTTGTCGGTATCCGGTGTGCGGGGTGATGAGCTTATCTCCAACAACGGCAATCACTGGGACACCAGCTGGAACCCGATCTGGTACGGAAAAACGCACCTCGACGAGCAGGACTGGACGGCCGAGATCAAGATTCCTCTCAGCCAGCTGCGCTACGGCAATGACCCTGAAAAAGTGTGGGGTATTCAGGTAACCCGGCGGCTCTTCCGCAAAGAGGAACGCTCCATCTGGCAGTACATTCCCCAGAACGCCGGGGTTTGGGTGAGCGGCTTCGGCGAGTTGCATGGCCTGAAGGGCATATCGGCCCAGAAACAGGTAGAAATCGCTCCCTATACGGTTGCCCGAACCGAGAGCTACCGCAAAGAGGAAGGCAATCCGTTTGCCACCGGCTCAGACGCCAAACTCTCTTTCGGCCTGGACGGTAAAGTAGCCGTTACCAGTGACCTGATCCTGGATTTTACCGTCAACCCGGACTTTGGGCAGGTCGAAGCAGACCCCTCACAGGT
The DNA here is from genome assembly GCA_035296465.1 of Spirosoma sp. GTDB lineage: Bacteria > Bacteroidota > Bacteroidia > Cytophagales > Spirosomataceae > Spirosoma. Next base: position 6,954 of record DATHAW010000377.1, on the reverse strand, counting down.
ACGCATTGATGGCTTCCAGAACTTCTTTGAGGAACGTCGCCCTTTCTTTATCGAAAGCCGCAACATCTTCGATTACCGCCTGACGGGTTCGGAGGCCGGGGGTAATTACGACTCCGACCTCTTGTTTTATTCCCGGCGCATCGGCAGCTCACCCCACGGCAGCCCCCGGTTGGGCGCAAACGAATACGCCCAGGTGCCCTCCAACACCCCCATTCTGGGGGCGGCCAAGTTTAGTGGCAAAACCAAGAAGGGCTGGAGCATTGGTATTCTCGAAAGCATCACCGGGCGCACGCTGGCCCAGATTGATCAGCAGGGAGAGCGCCGACGGGAAGTCGTCGAGCCCCTCACCAGTTACTTTGTAGGGCGCCTGCAGAAAGACATCCGGGAGGGCAACACGGTGCTGGGAGGCATCGTGACGGCGGTCAATCGGGAAAGCAACCTCAACCATCAGCTCCATAGCGGAGCCTACTCGGGTGGGCTGGATTTTTTGCATTACTGGAAGAACCGGACCTGGTACGTGCGGGGCAACCTCGTTTTGAGCCATGTGCTGGGTTCTACCGCCGTCATTGCCAATACCCAGCAAGGCTTTGAGCACCTGTTTGGGCGGATCAACGCGCCGGAAGTAGACCTGGACCCCAACCGCACCTCGCTGACCGGAACGGGCGGTACGTTCCGGCTGGGCAAGTCGGGCGGAAAAACCGGTAAATACGGGCAGGTCTTTCGCTTTGAAACCGGGCTTACCTACCGCTCCCCCGAGCTGGAACTCAATGATATCGGTTTCATGCTCACGGCCAACGAGATCAACCACTTTACCTGGGCGGGGGTGCAGTTTCAGAAGCCCTTTTCCCTCTTCCGCAATGCCCGCATCAATTACAACCACTGGTCGCGCTGGGATTTTGGGGGGCAGTTTATCCACCAGTCCTTTAACACCAATCTGCACGGCAACTTCCTCAATAACTGGCAAGCGGGCACGGGCCTGACGTGGAATCCCTACGAAGTCTCCAACAATGCCCTGCGGGGCGGTTCGGCCATGCGTCAGCCGGCCAGCCTCAACCACTGGGGGTATATCCAAAGCGATTCGCGCAAGAAAGTGCTGGCCAATCTTAACGTCGCCCACAACTGGGGCGTTGGGCAAACCATGCGCAGCAGCAATTACACCCTGACCATGCGCTGGCAGCCGCTGGATGCCCTGAACGTTAGTTTGAGTGCGGGGAAAAACCTGTATTGGCGCAGGCAGGACCAGTTTGTCCAGAACCTAACCTATGAAGGACAGACCCGTACCATTGTGGGGGCAGTCAACCAGCATACCTGGCGCTACACGCTGCGGCTGAATTACAACATTACCCCCGATCTGACGCTGCAGTACTACGGCCAGCCGTATATCACCCGGCCCCGCTACAACCAGTACGCCCTGGTTACTGACCCGCTGAATCCCCAGTATGACCAGCGGTTTCACCGCTTCAGCGGTCGTGAAATCAGCCTGGAAAACGGCCGTTATGTCGTGGATGAGAACGGGGATGGGGTAACCGACTATAGTTTCGATCAGCCTGATTTCAATTTCGTGCAGTTCCGGTCTAATCTGGTAGCCCGCTGGGAATACAAGGCCGGTTCCGAACTGTTTCTGGTGTGGTCGCAGGGAAACACCCCGGATGTGGCGGGTGATCTGGACTCGCCTTTAAGTCGGAGCCTGTTCGACAATATATTTGCCCAGCAAAGCCGCCATATCTTTCTGGTGAAGCTGACCTACCGATTCCTAAAGTAACCTGATCCGGTGAGCCGCAGCTACCAAATCAATCGTTTTTCATGAATTGACGGCAAAATGCTCTTGGCAACCTTGTTTGATCCAGTTTCATTACCCAGAGTCGCTCTATTCCTGCTAACCCGCTCCTATCCAGCCCACAAGTTGATGCCTGGTGCGCTTTACTCCAAGTGGAGTTTGGTCAAATTCTACGCAGGGTGAGGGTTGTAATACCCAGCCAGAGCGCGATGGGATACTGGTCGAGTTCCCGATCCATCTGTTTATGGTCATGAGGCACAGGCCTTGAGCTATAGTGTGGGTCAATAAAGATGATAGTAAGCCGCTCGTGAATCTGCCCTTTTACTCGTTCGGTATCCTTTAAGAGGTGCCCACTGCCGGTCGTGGTCTTAGTCTGGTCTGGATCAATAAAGTAGCGGTAGGTACAATACCAGTAGCTGTAATAGTTGTGTTAATCGTCGACCCGGTCCATTTGTCCGCTTTTACTTGACGACGTACACCTTTAGGTTAGTGCCATGATTTATTTCGCGGTTAAGCCTTGTGTTTTTCTTTACCAGTGATCTTGCTATAAAACCACTCATCATAAAAGCTACATAATTTACTACAGTACCTTGCTTAACAAAGTACCTTACTATACCTTAGCTAAGGTAAGGGGATAGCGGCTTAGGGCGCGCAGCGGATCGTTAATACCTTCTTTAGTAGACACTTATTTTTAATAGAGACAAAATCTCTTAACCAGATTTCCATGCCTTTTTGAATCCATTAGCCCTGACCAACCATTATGAAATTGATTCTCCTGACTCTCCTAATCATGCTAGGCTGCAGCCTCATCAATGTAAACTCTTTGGCCCAATCCCCAGTCCAGGGAAGCATAACCGGCACCGTAGTCGATTCAGTCACCCAGAAAGTAATGGATTACATGACGATCAATTTGCTCAGTGAACAGAAGGCTGCTGTCAAAGCGGCCTTTACCAAACCGGATGGTTCCTTTGTCCTCGATCGGTTAAAACCGGGTAGGTATGTGCTGGTGGCTGTTGGCGTCGGTTACAAGCAGAAAATGATTCAGGTGGATCTGTCGGACACGACCCATTTAGCGGTTAACCTGGGTACGATCGAAATCGCTCCCGGGGTGATTGGCCTGAAGGAAGTCAACGTTACGGCCATCAAGCCGATCGTAAAGCAGGAAGTAGACCGCATTACCTACGATATGCAGGCCGATCCTGAAAACAAGGTTTTCAACGCATTGGAAATGATGCGAAAAGTGCCACTGCTGTCTTTGGATGCGGATAATAACCTTTATCTCAAAGGAAATGCTGATTTCAGGATTCTCATTAACGGAAAACCCTCAAGCATGATGGAACGAAATTACCGCGACATACTGCGGAGCATGCCTGCCTCCTCGATTGAACGGATTGAAGTGATCACCACCCCACCGGCTAAATATGACGCGGAAGGTCTGGCGGGCATCATCAACATTATTACCCGTAAAACTGTCGACAATGGCTATAGTGGCACGCTCAATGTAAGCGAGCGTTTCCCGGTGGGCGGGCCCGGTGTAGGGGGCACAGTATCAGCCAAATTCAGTAAGCTTGGGATGACCTTGATGACCGGGGGCAATCAGTTTCGTATGCCGAGTACACGCACGTTGTCCCAACGCGATACAAGAGGCCAGAACCCAACCTATCTTACTCAAAACGGCACCACCCGATCGACCAATTATAGTGGTTACCTGGGCTACGAGCTTAGTTACGAAATTGACACCCTCAACCTGGTTAGTGCGCAGTTCAATATCAATGGCAGCCAGGCAAAAGGGTTTGTTTTCCAAAACTCCCGCTTGATGGCCGACGCTGAGATGCTGGAACGATACGAGCTGACTAATACAAGCCGTGATCATGGTCGGGGAATGGATGCTGCTTTTAATTATCAACGAAGTTCCAAAATTGACAAAAACCGGCTTCTGACTTTTTCCTACCGGTATTTTGGCTATAGCAATAACCAAAAGGGCCATGTAGCGATCAGCGAACGGATCAATTTCGACCTACCCGATTACCGCCAGTTCAACGACCAGCAATTCTCAGAGCAAACCCTCCAGGTGGATTATGTGTATCCGGTTAAAAAACTAACCATCGAAGCGGGATTGAAAGCGATCATGCGTGATAACCGAAGTGATTTTCAGTTTGACTCATTTGACCCAGAAGCGAATGCCTTTAATCCGGACCCACTTAGAAGCAACCGTTTTACCAATACGCAGAACGTTTTGGGTGCTTATAATACCTATCAATACACGTTCAAAAAGTGGGGGCTGAAAGCGGGGGCACGAATCGAGCAGACGATGGTAAAGGCGGATTTTATATCCACGGGTTCTAACGTGGATCAGAACTATTTTAATGTCATTCCGTCGCTGGCCATCAATCGCAAATTGAAAAACAACGCTGGTTTCACTATGGGCTACACCCAGCGCATTCAGCGTCCGGGAATCTACCAACTCAATCCTTTTGTGGACCGATCTAACCCCAATTTTGAGCGTAGTGGAAACCCTGTCTTACGCCCCGCCTTTGTGAACGATTTTCAGCTCGGCTATAATACGTCTAAAAAAGGTACCGTGAACATTGGCTTAGGCTATACTAACTTTCGGGACATGATCATGCCGGTGGCCGTTTTCAATGCTGAAACCAACATTACCCGGTCAACCTTCGGTAATACGGGCCGGGCACGGCTGTTTATGCTGCTGCTGAATATCAACTATCCGGTTAACAAAAACTGGAATTTGAGTCTGAACTCGCGGGTTGCCCATGGTAGGGTCTCCGGTGTGGTCGATGGTCAGGCGGTTTCCAATGAGGGCGTAATGTACCAGGCAAATATGTCAACCGGCTACAAAATGGCGAAAGGCTGGCGGGTGAATGGTAACCTGAATGTGGTTGGGCCCAGTATCAACATTCAGGGTGCAACTAATTCAATGGTGAGCTCCTCCTTTAGTGTGAGTAAAGATATGTTCAACGACAAACTGGCCCTCTCGGCAGCCTTCAATAATCCGTTTACCAGGTTTCGAAATGCACGTCGCGAAACATTCGGACCGAACTTTAATCAGCTGGATAGTCGAAGAGATTATTTTCGGTCTTTCAACATCAGCCTGAACTATAAATTCGGCAAGCTGAAAGAAGCGATCAAGAAAAATAAAAGAGGCATCCGTAATGACGACGTACAAACCAGTAGTTAGCGTATGCGTAAGCCTTTAGATTTGCCTTTATTGATTTGTCACAGTTTGGCATTCGTTAGCTCTTTTCAGCTAGTGTAGCAGCCGCAACTCATCGGTAAAAAGGCAAGCTTTTATGTGAAGCAGCAGTAAAATAATAAATGACCACAGCAACCCCTAACCTCTGCCAGCCCGTTTTAGCGGCTGAACTTGACATGCCTAAAGTCGGCCGCATCAATCAGAAAATGGGTAACTAAGCCTGAGGCATCTTTTTTGAAATGGAACAATGCTCGGTTTTCGGCCGCATAGAAGGTGTCTTGCCCAACGGGTATGGTCTTTATCCTGACCATACCCCGTACTAAGGTTAAACCATGCCGAGTGACTTTCGCTCGCAGGTGACTACCACCCAGTTCCTGACTGGTATAGGTGCCCGCGTACTTGGTCAGCTCCGGGTCCAACCGTAAGCTCGTGGCCATTTTGTCATAACCCACCGTGTCGGTCTTAAACTGCTCCATGAGCTGGTAGCCACCCGCGGCTGATTTAGTGAACCAGGATTCAACGTAAATGGCCGGCTCATCGACCTTGAACGTATAGTGCTGATTGCCAATCGGCACGAGTTCAAATCCATTATCCTTGCTTTGCGCTTGAAAGCTGACATAGGGCTTGCCATTGCGAATGAACACCTCCCGAAAACTGTAGCGGTTTTTCAACCCATTGCCCAGGTAGCGCCCCATGTAGTGTTTAAACTCAGCGACCTCAAAGGGAACACGAACGGGAGTGCGCATGGGTTGAATCGGAGAGGGGGGGTGTTTTAGCAGCAGGTTAGCGAGGGCAAAGACCTTCTGCTGGGTGTGCTCATAAACCGATCGGTTAGCCAGGCAGATGATGGCCAATTGGTGGGATGGAAAACGAACCATCAGGGAAGTGTAACGAGCGTCGTCCCCGCCGTGCCCAACCGAGACAACATCCCTATACGGGGTGACGTTAAGGCCAAAGGCGTAGTGGGTGGTATCTCCACTGGTTAACACATAGCGCGTCTGTAGGGTCTTCAACAAGGCCGCTTTGTGGGCTCCCAAGCGGTTGTTGTCGAAGTTTTGACTCCACAAAATTAAGTCATCAACGCTGGTGATCAAGTTGTTGTCGCCAATGACACCTTGATCGTTCTGAATGGATCCAGGACGAAATACTCCTTTGGCCGGGTCAGTATACTGGTAGGGAATGGCCCGGTCAGGATGGTGAGTCGCTCCGGGGCCATTAAAGTAGGTGTGTTGCATGCCTAAGGGCTTAAAGATATGCTGGTCGGCATACTCGCTTAGACTCAGCCCGCTCGCGGTGCGAACGATTTCACCTAAGAGTACATAGTTGATATTGGTATAGGCAAACTCCTCCCCAGGGCTGAAGTTGAGATCATGCTGCTGAGCCATGAGATGAGTGAGGTGTTCAACGGTGTTATAACTCTTTTTAACCCGACCCTTTAAATTAACTTTTCCCGACAAGGCGGCCAGTACATAGCCCTCTCGCAATCCACTGGTATGGCTAACCAGGTGGCGAATGGTGACGGGTTTTTTAAGTTGAAACTGGGGGAAGAATCGGTTGATATCGTCGTCAAAGGATAGCTTGCCTTGTTCTTCCAGCAAGGCAATACAGGTGGCCGTAAACTGTTTGGCCATCGAAGCGATATTGAACAAGCTGGTGGTGGTGATGGGTATTTTACGCCGCACATGGGCCATTCCGTAGCCCTTCCTGAGTAACACGTTGCCCTGGTAGATAATAGCGATGGCACCACCAGGCGTGTTTAGCGTATTCCAGTCTGAGAATACCGAATCAACTTTTTGGGTTAAAAGCGGTGATGAAGTGGAAAAAGAGATTTGTTGGGCTACAGCCGGTTCTTGCCATAAAAAGCAGGAATAGAACAGGAAAGAGACTACCTTTTTCATATTCAGTTGATGTGCTACGGGTTAGCTGGATGGTAGCTTAGTTTAGGTAGACAGAGCCATCTGTTGTT
>DATHAW010000376.1:0-2731 GCA_035296465.1 Spirosoma sp. | reverse complement strand
GGGCGGAAGGTAACCATCAGAGGGCGGAAACAAGGCCGGGCGCATCAAATGCGGATTGTAATAAGGACTTCCACCCGTAATGCAGATAAGTTGAATACCAAGCGATTGCGCTAATTGGAGAAACGCCTTTGGTTCATCCAGATCAAGGGTTAATCCCGTATGATGGCCGCCAAAGGCGTACGGATAACCATCCGCCTTTTCTGGCTCACCAACATCATTCAGCCCCTTTTTAAACGGCAATAAATCAAACGCACTAAGCCGAATCCCCATTTCCAAACCCGGCGCAGCCTGCCGGATGCCCTCGACAATGTTGCGCAAAAACCGGGTTCGGTTCTCAAAGCTGCCGCCGTATTTACCCTGCCTACTTACCGCACTTAAAAACTCATGACCCAGATAGCCGTGACAGTGCTTGATATCCACAAAATCGAAACCAGCCTGCTGGGCCAGCACTGCCGCGTCGACGTAGTCAGCAATGATTCCGTCTATATCCTCGTCGGTCAGCGTTGGGTAAGTGGCCTCCATACCAAACTTCTGATTGAGGTATGGGTGCGCATACAGTATTTTTGATTCAAATTTTTTGTGGCTGTTGGGTTTACAAAACCGTCCCGAATGGGTGAGTTGAAGCCCAATAACCAGGTCATTGATGTTGCCAAACTTCTCAGTGTGCCTATTTAAAATAAGCTGCCGAAGGCTGATAAAGTCATCGAGGTTTTCCCGGCTCATGACCAGTTGGTTTGGATTGGCCTTTCCTCCATGATTAACGGCTACAGCCTCACAGCCAAACAGCAGCTTAGCTCCACTCTCGGCAAATTTGATCCATCGGTTGCGGGTAAACTCCGAGGGTTTTCCATCCAGTGTTCCGTCCCAACCCTCCATGGGTAAAATGCAGAGGCTATTACCAATAGTTTTGCCTGAATTAAGGGTTATTGGTCGGTTAAATGGGCTTTCGCGGGGTGGCAGCAATGATTCATCAAAGGCCAGATTGACCCCGTTGGTTTTCAGGTACTGGGCAAAATCCGGGGCTGTTTTCAACTGCGCCATCCGGATGTATTTGGGTTTGTATTTCCCGCTCATAGTTATCTATACGGTCCGGCGATCCGGTTGAAAAAGGTGTAATAGGGAGCTTCGTCAATTAGTCGCTGAACATACAGCGCGGCCTCCCGAATGTGGTAGTCGCCCCACATACTCGACTCACCATACGGTATTTTACTGCCTTCAGGTACGTAGTCCCAGTCATTAGGATGGTGGTAAATGGAGTGCAGTAGCAATCCCTGGTGATTGGAGTCAGTGTTGAGGTAAGGCTCTTCCAGTAAGGTATTCAACACCGTTAATCCGGCCTGCCAGTATTTCTGACCCAGCTTGTCTGCTTCTTCTCCCCTAATTGGCGATTGCGAATTCATGAGGTAATGCCCCAGACGCAAAAGCCCCTGTGCGGCAATGGCGGCTGCCGAGCTATCGACGGGTTCGTGGTCGTTAAATGGATTGGCAGGCTGGTTTAGATAGTCACCCAATTGGTAAAGATTCGGTGCGCCCGTATCCCAGTACGGAATTCCGTTTGTGGGGGTATTTTCGATATAAAAATCACACGTAGCACGAGCAGCCTTTAGCATCATCGCTTCGAGGGCTTCACGCCCGCCGAAACTGGTCAGTTCTTCGTCAGCAATAGTGGCCAGCGCTTCGAGTTCTTCGGCGAAACCACACATAGCCCAGGCTAAGCCGCGCGTCCAGGTGCTAAAACCCGTGTAGCCCTGCTGCGAATTTGGGCAGCGATAGTTTCCGTCGGTAACGTTAAAGACACTTTCGTGGGCTGTGCGTCCCCAGGCATCATATGAATCCCGGCCTTCACCGTAGTACACGGAAAAATTGGCGGTAGCCTTTATATGGAGCAATGCCCGTTCCAGCAAATTGATGCGAACATCACCTTCACTCTGAAACGTATGGCCCAGCAAATGGCTGACAACCAAGGCACGGCACGAGCGGATGGTATCGACGAAAAGCGAGTGTGGTCCGTTGAACGAATAGATAAATCCGGCAGGCGTGGTGATGCCAGGCGTTTTTGTCTCGTTACGTTTGATAGGCGTCCAGCGGTTGGCCTGTACAGCTCCCGAAATCTTGAGAGCTAACTCGTAAAAATTAGCTTCCCACTCATTGTGGGGGATTTTTCCCTCGCGCATGAGTCGCAACAGATTCCCATAGGTGCTGACGTTATTGAACCCATGGTCATGTACACCCATATGGCTCACGTGCGGAGCCATAGCATTGAGTGTTTTCTGACGACCTGATTCCAGAAAGTCGGTATCGCCGGTGGCGTCAAACTGTAAAATAGCCGAGCCAAACTGAAAACCCTGTGTCCATTCGGTCCAGCCGCGCGTGGTGTAACGTCCTTGTATGGTGAAGACAGGAGAGCCGTTGGCCGCATCATACTGCTGCTCGATTAACTGAAGCTTTTTAGCAGAAATCCCCCAGAATCGCTGGAGTTTTGTCGAAAAATCAACCGGTTTAAGCGAGGAATTAAGTTGAATCATGCTGGTTAGGGTGGCGAATATGTAGGCAGCCTTGCTGCCCAAGGCTAAAAACCCGTGTGTTTACGTATTCTACTTTTTACCTATTGATTCAATTAGCAGCCAATAAGCACCATAAGGTGGTAGACATAGCGGCAACGAACCAATCTAACTTAATTTATTCGTTCTTTGCAGTGTATTACTTATCGCTTAAAAACACAATGAAAAAA
>DATHAW010000375.1:0-8528 GCA_035296465.1 Spirosoma sp. | reverse complement strand
ACAAGAAGAAATAGGTTGTGGTTTGTGGTTTTTGAGTTCACTTGTAACGAGTAGTCGTTTATGGCTGAACGACGGGCCACAGATGATTACCTCATTTTATAGAAGCCTCGTGCCGGTCTGTAAAGCCCGAACGCGGCTTCTTTTTTTATACAGCCATTCTAACCGTACTTTCATCTTGTGAGTAATGAATTAGTTATCAGTTCGACTCAGAAAGGTGATCGGATTGCGCTCTTGCAAAACAAGAGACTGCTGGAATATCACGAAGAAGAGTTAGACAGCAACTTTACTGTTGGCGATCTTTATTTAGGAACTGTCAAAAAACTTTCGTCGGGCCTTAATGCCGCTTTTGTGGACGTTGGGCACGAAAAAGACGGTTTTTTGCATTACCAGGACTTGGGGCCGAACATCAACTCGCTCAACAAGTTTGTTAAAGATGTGATCGCCAGGCGCGTTACCACCGGTCGGCTCAATAGCTCCATGCTGGAGCCGGTCATCGAAAAGATTGGGAAAATCGATAAGGTGCTGACGAAAAACGTTCCCATTCTGGTTCAGGTAGTTAAGGAGCCTATCTCTACTAAAGGTCCACGCCTTTCCTGCGATATTTCCATTGCGGGTCGCTATCTGGTCCTGGTACCGTTTTCAGACGGTGTAAACCTTTCCAAAAAAATTACTGACCGCGCCGAGCGGTCAAGGCTCCTGCGGTTGATGTCGTCGCTGAAGCCGGCAAATTTCGGTGTAATCGTGCGGACTGTTGCGCAGGAAAAAGATGTTGAAGAATTGGATCGCGATCTGCAGCACTCGCTTGAAAAGTGGGAACAGGCCGTTAAAGCCCTGGCGGATGCCAAGCCTCGGGACCGGGTTTTAGGCGAAATGAACCGGGCGTCCTCTATTTTGAGGGATATGCTCAATGAATCGTTCGAGAGTATTACGGTCGATACAAAAGAGTCATTCGACGAAATCAGAACGTTCATTCACACGATTGCCCCCGAGAAAGAAAAGATTGTTAAACTGCACAACGGTAAGACCAAGATATTTGAAGCACTGGGTCTTGAGAAACAGCTAAAATCACTTTTTGGCCGGTCGGTCAGTTTGCCCGGTGGTGGGTATCTGATTATTGAGCATACCGAGGCTCTGCACGTTATTGACGTTAACAGCGGTAACAAGTCTAACTCCGAAGAAGACCAGGAAGCTACGGCCATCAGTGTTAATCGCGAAGCCGCTAAGGAAATTGCCCGGCAGCTTCGATTGCGTGACATGGGCGGCATCATTGTCATTGACTTCATTGACATGAAGAAAGCAGAGAACAAAAAGCTGCTTCAGGATATCATGCGCGATGAGATGAAGCCAGACCGCTCGAAGTTTACAATTTTACCCCTGACTAAGTTTGGGTTGATGCAGATTACGCGGCAGCGTGTTCGACCCGAAATGAACATTGTTACGCGCGAAGTTTGTCCAACCTGCGATGGTACTGGTACTATTCAGGCGAGTGTGCTGGTTACAGACGTCATTGAAAATAACCTGGATTACATCCTGACTAAACAGAATGAGCGCGGTATCTCAATTGCTATGCACCCTTTTTTATATGCTTACTATACAAAAGGATGGTATTCCAGGCAGATGCAGTGGTATGCTAAGTATAAAACATGGGTCAAATTAGTGAAAGACAGTTCACTTGGGATCGTCAACTTCAAGTTCTTCAATAAAGCAGGCGAAGCAATTGAACTTGGTAATGTAGTCTAATCGGCTCGTAGTCTGTTGTTTAAATTTAGAGAAAAAGAAGAAGGCTTATTATCCTGGGATAATAAGCCTTCTTCTTTTTCTCTAAATCGTATTACGGTAGGTAAACGTAGTTTAACAGAGAACTTCCATCTCGACCAACTCGCCAAACATCTCTTTGCCCACTACGCCTTCGACGGAATCGACCGAACCCAGGTCGAGAAGCAAATCGCGCAGGTCTTCCGTAATTTCATAGGTCTGATACAGCCGCCGGTCAAAGAGAATGGGTGCCTGTTCCAGATCGCATAGTGAGTAACGGTCCTGATTGAATACCGGCCGCGTGGGCCGACGTTCAAACATCGAGTGCCTGGGCTTTTCCGGCTCTAAGAATGAGTGAATATAGCTCCACCCTTCCCACTGGCCCGGATAGCGGTTTAGATAAAGCCAGAACGCATCATAAAGCTGTTGCATGGCTTCCTGACAATACATATCACGGTCGCTTTGGCGTATGGGCCGTATTGGACTCATGAAATGCAGTACATTCGTAAAATCGGGTTGCCGGTAACTTACAACCGGCACAATAGGTACGCCAGCCGCATGGGAGAGGTAGCCAACGCCTTTCCGGGTAAGAATCTGCCGATGGCCAAACCGTACCGACAGAAACTGCGTCTCTTCACCTGGTTCCGGGGCCGTTTCAGGGCTGCCATCTACGTAGACGATCAATGACCGGCCTGCTTTCAACTCCCGCAGCACCGTTAGACCAGCCGACGGGCTGCCTGTGTCAACAACGCGGAAGACATTCGTCAAACCGTGTTTCTGACGGAGAGCCTCAATATGTTCTGTCAGGCTTCCGCCTTGTTCGCGGTTCATATTGCTGCCTACCAGCAGGACACAGTCCACACCCTTTCGAAAGAGTACACTCGTTAGTTGACGGTAGGAGCCTAAGTGATAGGTGCAGTAAATTTTAGCGCCTTCGTTTTGGGTAATCACGCCATGGGCACCGCTTAGTTTCACCAGGTCGCCAGCCGATAAGCATTGTTGGTCGAACGTAGTAAACACTTGTTGCAGCAATAGTTCCCGAAATAAACCTTCGTGCCGGCTTCGGGGGATTAGGGGCATGATGTTCTCCATGTTCGCCGAGAACGTAGTGAACTTCATTAAATACCCCCGCTCCTTCTGCAGATTGACGCGCTCGAATTGCTCGCGGCAACGGGCCAGTTCTTTCCTATACAGGGTGCGTGCCGTTGGCATGATCGATGTATATTAAAGAGAGAAGACTGGTTTAGCCGAAAATCCCTGGATTAGCATTGTTGTGCAGCATCCATCAGGTTTCAAAAATTTGAGTACATTAGCCGACTCGTTTTTGGCGGCAGAAACAAGGACATTTTTCGATACTTGGGCAGCTTTGATGGCGAATTGCTTTTTCATTGCGACTTTTTTGTTTAGTGATTTGATTGATATCTATGTGTTTTCCTTCATTTGGCGCGTTTTGTTGCGCTGTTTGATGGATACAAAGGTAGAGTCCCCGTTAAGGGTCATCAATCGCAAAAAAGTCTCTTTGTAAAGTCTTAATTTAATAAAATATTACCAGTATCTTAGTCAGGATTTTTGTTAAGGAAGCAATGAATACAGTACAACTAGACCGAACGTTTCTGAAGAAGCCGCTCTACAGCGTCTATCTTCTGTTAGGCGTTGTGCTGCTGATTGAAGGGTTAGCGTGGACCTCCGCTTTCCCCGCCAAATTACAATTAGTCACCCGCCATGGCGGTGTGTGGAAGTACTTTAGTCGGTTCTTTCAGGAATTTATCCTCGCCGAAGTCTGTACCGCTTACATTCTGGCCACCTTAATTAATCAACATCACAAACAGTTTAATATCAAATCAATTAAACTGACACCAGGCAGCATTGGTAGATACCAACTTCATCTACTGCCAACGCTACTACTTTCGTTTTTCATATTTAATCCGGTTACTGAAACGGTTCGTTTTTTATTAGCCGAGTTTCCCGATTACTCGTTCTCGTATTATTGGAACACATACATAATTGGTACGTTTACCTGGGATGTCTACCTGCGTTACCTGATGCCCGTTTTGTTGATTGGCTATCTTGTCACTAACGTATCGTTTGTTACAGATTACTTTGAACAGCGACAGGCGGAACAGGAATCGGCCGAAGCCCAGGCAGCCGAAGCGTCTCAGGCTGCTTTGGCCCTGTCTGCGGCCTTTACATCTAAGCCTGCCATCACCCCTTCAGCTTATCTATCTTACTTGAAGGGAAAAAATGCCTTTGGTGAACTGGACTTTCCAGTCAGTGAAGTTTATTTTTTTACCATCGAAGACCGTTCTTACTACGCTGAGCTGGCAAAAGGACGGTATGCGGTGACAAAGACGCTTAATGATCTGGAAAATGAGTTAGATCCTAGTCGTTTTTATCGGATCAAGCGCGATTATATTGTCAATCGGAATGCGGTATTAAACTATGCCTACTGGGAGAACGGGAAATACATAGTTCGTTTAAACACGCCTGAGCGTTACGAAATCGTTGTACCTCGCGCCCGCATGCAGGTCTTTCGCGAATGGCTACAGGCAACTCAACCGCCTTTCTCTGACGAAACCGCTAATAGCTTTACGTCAAGTAGTGTCTAACGAGTAAATGGGCAAGTTTTAGCTTTCCTGCTTCCTTTCGTCTGTTACTACACTCTATTGGTAGGGATAAGTTGAATTTGCCCTACTTATCACTTTCTACCCATTTACAGGTAGTTTTTTACGGCAATTCCGTAACGGGGCAATTGTCGACAACTCCCCAGTTCCAGTTTTTTAGTGATATGGGCTTTATGGTTAACCGCCGTACGGTAGCTAATGCCCAATTTATCGGCGATTTCATCCGATGTATGCCCGTTCGCCACCATCTTCAGGACTTCCCGCTCCCGTTCACTAAGTCGTTTCAATTCGTCGCGGGTGCTTTCAGGAAGTACCTCCACTCCATAGTTCTTCATTAACCCCATAAATCCACTACTATAATAGCAACCGCCGTTACTGACGGTCTGAAAACATCGATACAGTTCTTCCAAACCATCGCTAGCGTAGAGAAAGCCAAAAAATCCCATCTGCATAGCTTTTGCTACTATGCGAAAGTCAGGTTTGCTTGTATAAAGTATGAATTTAGTTTGCTGATTGGATTGCTGCATCTTCTCAACAACGTCGAACCCACGTCGACTCGACATCTCTGATTCAAGAATGACGCAATTCGGACGCTTTACCCGAATCTGCTGGAGCGTATCGTCCATCTCTACAGCCCGACCAACTACATTGTATCCCTGATCTTTTAACAACTGGCTTAGAACTTCGCAGTTGAATACTTCAGACTGGGCCACAAGAATTGAAAAGTCGCGTCGACGAAGTGCAAAATTCTTGGCGCCCTCCTGGCCATTGGCTGATTTGTCCATTGTGTAAGTTAATAGCGTAGGGTGAAGGTAATGCCTTAACGATAGTGTCAATAATCCTATCCGGTTGAAATCACCATTTCTCCGGACGAAATCAACGATTAAGTAGTGGTGATTTGAGTGATTTCGTCCGGAGAAATGGTGATTTCGCACAAATGAGGTTGGTTGAGTCACTGTATCAGGTCTACATTTGATTAATCACTGACGGAATTAAAATATTAACGAGCTGTAATGATGCATCAAGAAGAACCATCGTCGTCTGTTTACGAAGCGTCTCCTGCAGAGGTGCAGAACGTAATTCTGGAGTGGGTAAAAGCAACCGAAGCATTTCACCATCGTTACTCAAACCTAACGGAGGTAATCAATAAATTGCAGGCGAACGCCCGGCGGCAACCAATGCAAAGCAAAGCACGTTTGCGAAAACTAATAATGTTACGTCAGCACATGAGTGATGTACTAATGACGCTGTTGCTTGACATGAGTGGTCAGAGATCAAGTCAGTCAGCGCAGCCATCGAAGCCTGGTCAACTCCGTTCGCATACGTACTTGCTGGATGAATTGAATCGGGAAATTGACGCCGAACTTACTCAGGTCAGTTCGGTAGCACAGGCGTAGTGTTCACCCCCACCTATTGATAAAGGTTAAGTCCCCCAATCTCTGGGGGACTTATTTTTTGCCATTTATAGTAATATATTACTACGACTAAGGTAAAAAAAAGGAGTTAATATAAATTTGTATACCAAGTTAGTTTACTTTATATCTAAATAGTTCACTAGTATTTTGTTAAGTGTACCTATATAGAGAAATGGTTCAAGTACTCTAGTACTCATTTTACCTTGAAATAACCGTTCCCAGCAGTCCCGATATTTCCATATCGATTCGCTTGGCGTGCATAAAGTCAGTCATTAACTGGTCGACCTCGTCGGATGTCTTAGAACTTACTTCGCGAAGTTTTTGCTGAAGGACAATCATACGCTGTTCGGCAAGCATTTTCTTGATACGCAAAATATTGCGGAAGGCCGCATCAGCCAAAATCCCAATCTCTTCCTCAGATGGTACGTAGATTTCGTGTTTTAGCCAGCCGTCGCTGATTTCATAACGAGGTGTGGTAAGATGAATGGCCTGATGTTGAATCTCCGCTGCTTCAGACTGTTGCTCTGATAAGTTATCTGCCTGTCGATTGAGGAAATCACTCGCAGTCAATATATTGCCCCGACTGTAGGCTTCCCGAAATAGCGTGAGGATAAGATTAAACGGTGAAGTTTGAAAATCAATTTCCTGAAGTTCGCTCAATACGTAATGACAAAGCGTAATTCCCGGCTCTAATTCGCGGGATCCGTAGTTGATCAGCAGCCGGATGCACTCTTCTTCCTGGTAGGATATTGGGCTTCGGGCAGTTGAGGTACGGGGGCTAACCGGCGTCGGGGCATCGGGTGGAGCACCAGAGATAGCGGACCTTTCCTGATCGATACCCGCTTCGGCTAACAGCGCATCAAAGCCAGAAGAGCCTTCCATTGATGGGTCAACCTGAGTCGACTGCTGACGCTCCTGACGGTTTTTGTGGCGGTCCGAATCCTTTCTGCTCTGCTCCTGCTGTTTTCTGAGTAACCGGTTTATCTCGGTTATTACGGATTGCTCACTAACAAGAAACACCTGCGCCACGCGCTGAGACAACGTCTGGCGTTTGAGCGGGTCGGGTATTTTAGTGATGCTGGCGCACACGTCCGATATGCCCTCCGCCCGTTTTAGCGGGTCGTCACCGGCTTCGGTTAGCCACTGCCCGGCCTTGAAATCGATAAAGTCTTTTGCCTGATGGCGAACGTACTCCTTAAAGTCCTCCGCACCTACTTTATGGACGTAACTATCGGGGTCTTCACCATTGGGCAGGAGCAACAACCGGAGATTAAGCCCTTCTTCCAGTACCATGTCCAGCCCGCGGAGTGCTGCTTTTATGCCGGCTGCGTCGCCGTCGTAGAGAATGGTAACGTTGGACGTGAAACGGGCAATGAGCCGAATCTGCTCGGCCGTTAGCGACGTGCCAGAGGAGGCTACTACGTTTTTGATACCCGCTTGATGAAGTGATATGACATCAGTGTAACCTTCTGTCAGATAACACACATCCTCGTGTCGGATAGCCTGCTTGGCCTGAAAAATTCCGTATAAAACCTGACTTTTATGATAGACGAGCGTTTCAGGTGAATTAAGGTATTTTGGCTGCGTCTTATCGGGTTTTAGTATTCGCGCGCCAAAGGCAATGACCCGACCTGATACATTGTGGATTGGAAACATAACCCGCCCCCGAAATCGATCAAATACTTTATTCTCGCCCCCTGTACTATTTTCCTTATTGTGTATTAATCCGGCTTTTTCGAGCAAATCACGATTATATCCCCGGCGGGTGCCTTCCTGTAAGAGCGCATCCCATTTGTCGAGACTGTATCCCAGTTCGAACGCATCGATGGTGGGGTTGGTGAAGCTGCGTTCCCGGAAATAACTCAGGCCAATGCTTTTGCCTTCATCAGTTTTCTGGAGCGAATCCTGGAAAAACGTTTTGGCAAAATTCAGAACGATGTGCAGGCTTTCCCGCTCGTTCTGGCGAATCAAGTCCTCAGACGTCTGCTCTTGTTCGGCAATCTCGATCCCATACTTTTTGGCCAGATACCGCAGCGCTTCGCCATAGCCTATATTCTCAATATCCATAACAAACCTGACCGCATCGCCCGCCTTCCCGCACCCAAAGCACTTATAAATTTGCCGGGTAGGGTTGACATTGAACGAGGGCGACTTTTCATTATGAAAAGGACAGCAGGCCGTGTAGTTGCTGCCGCGCTTTTTAAGCGAAACAAAATCGCCGACGACCTCCAGAATATCAGCGGCCTGACGAATTCTGTCAACGGCTTCTTCGGGTATGCGCATTAGCTATGTGGGGGTAACTTGTGACAGTTGTGGCAAATTTACGTCGAAAGTTCAGGTGTGGGCGGATCAAACCCGGCCGGTTTCCATTATTAATCAGTCTATTGACCAGTTTTGGCAGTCGCTGCTGGCTCCACCCCCGTTTCCCGGACATACATCGGCCACTCCAGTGCCTCGGGGTAGGTGCTCTGATTCTGAAAGAGCAATTTTGGTGCTAATTACGCCTTTGCCGATCATTCACTTGATACACGGGGCTTTACGGCCCGTTCGTTTAGATCATTTCGGACGTATAGCAAAGAAGCAGTTCTTTCCCGGCTCTGCGGAGGTATTCACTATCGGCATACCAACGCGCAGGGTTTAGCTAGTGGCCGTCGTATTGCTAAAAACGTACTGGCTTTGGACTGGAAGAAATAATCAAGTAAATAGGGGGTGATGGTTAGTGAACTGTGTTTGATTT
>DATHAW010000374.1:0-2326 GCA_035296465.1 Spirosoma sp. | reverse complement strand
AGACCCACTGGGCGTGGGCTGGAACGTAACGCAGGCCAAAATTGCCATTGGATCGGGACGACTCCAGGGCAAGGGATTTCTGGAAGGAACTCAGACTAAATTCGACTTTGTGCCCGAGCAAAGCACCGACTTTATTTTCTGCACCATTGGCGAAGAACACGGCTTCATTGGCAGCTTAGTGGTCATTGCCCTGTTCATTGGCCTGATTACGCGGCTCGTGATCCTAGCCGAAAAGCAGCGCAGTAAATTTGCGCGGGTATACGGTTACTGCGTAGCCGGCATCATCTTCTTCCACGTAATGATCAACATCGGTATGACCATCGGCCTGATGCCCGTGATTGGCATCCCGCTGCCGTTTTTCAGTTACGGTGGCTCGTCGCTATGGTCGTTCTCCATCCTGCTATTTATTTTTCTGAAGTTGGATTCCCGCCGAACAGCCTTAATGAGAAGGTGAGTGTCGGGTAACAGGGCTGGTCTTTGCATTAGACTTTTTCGGCGGCACCATTAGTCACTGCTATGCTGGTGCCTGACAGTTCCTGATGATTACCTCCAGGGTCTGACGGAGTTGGTCGATGGCTACCGGGGATAGACCTTGTAGAGCCGTGCTTCTATTATGCATAACAATGGGGGTAACCGCCAGGAGTAATGCCTGTCCCTGGGGTGTAATTGCCCGGTCAACTCGCCTACGATCCTGTTGACTCGTTGCTTGAATTAAAAAATTCTTTTTCTCCAGCAGATCGATAATTCGGGCGACTGACGCCTGGTCTTTGAAAACGCGCTCGGCAATCTCCGACTGGCCCAATTCGGGTGACTCCTGAATTACGTTAAGCACCAGCCATTGATCGATAGTAATGGCTAAGCCAGCCCGATCTATGTTGCTTTGGGCGAACTGCCGATATTGCTTAATGGCCTTTTCAAGTGTGTAAAAAATAACTTGGTTTAACATGTGGTGGGTAGTGGAGTGGGTCGTTAATGCAAGTTTAACCAAACATGTCCTGATTTAAACCGCCCATCCGTCATTTAGATCGTTCGCCCCAAATCCAATATAATTAGAATCTAGAATCTGTCTTTATTTATATGATATGTCATAGACGTTCAATCGATTCGACCCTGATATTTTACCCACTAAACCCATCCTCAATGAAAACGAAAAGTCTACTTAAAGCTAAGTGCATTTTTCTGCTACTGCTTACGTGTGGTGTCATGGGCAAAACAGCTGCGCAGTCGACAGCTTATGTACAGGGCACCGTCCGAACAGAAGCCGGAGAAGCAATTGAGTTTGCTACTGTCACGCTTCATAGAGCAAGTGACTCGGTGGTGGTAAAAGTAGAGTTCACCGATGCCCAGGGTTCGTTTCGGTTGCCAGTACCTTCAATTGGACGCTATCAAATTGGGGCCTCCCAGGTAGGTTATAGCCGGGCTGTAAGTGGCGTTGTTAATGTACCGGCAGAGGGACTAATGTTGCCGCCGTTGCTGATGAAACCTAGCCAGAAAAACACGCTGAACGAAGTACAGGTAGTGGCGCAGAAGCCCCTCTACGAGCGGTTGGCCGACCGAACGGTGGTGAACGTAGAGGGAAGTTCCCTGGCAGCCGGTAATACGTCCTTGGATGTGCTGGCCCGATCGCCGGGTGTTACGGTAGACAATAACGACAATCTGGCCCTGCGTGGACGTCAGAATGTGCTGGTACTCATCGACGGCAAACGTCAGCCTATGACCGGCAACGAACTGGCCGATTACCTGCGTGCCCTGCCCGCCGACCAGTTAAAAAGCATTGAACTTATTACGAATCCACCGGCCAAATACGATGCCCAGGGAACAGCGGGAGTTATTGCCATTAACCTAAAAAAAGACCAGCGTCAGGGCAGTAATGGCACTGTGCAGGCCAGCTACGGGCGCAGTCAGTATGACAAATACACAGCGGGTATCACGCTTAATAATCGCACCAAGAAACTGAATCTCTTCGGCTCCTACAACTACGCCAATCGCGATGGCATTGCGAAACTGGATATTCATCGTGATTTCTATGAAGTAGGACCAAACCGATTTCAGACTCTCACGGGAAGCAGCGACCAGATTAATCGGGTTCGAACCGGGTTCAGATCGAATTCGGGCCGCGCGGGTTTTGATTATACGCTGTCCAAACGGACGGTATTGGGGGGCGTAGTGAGCGGCCAGGAAAACCGTACTCCCGGTCAGATCGCGCTGAACCAGACCTCCCTATTCGACGCGGGCGGCCGTCCCACCGATGTATATAATGCCAGCAATAGGCGCAATTTTCTTTCGTCAAACGGAGCTGCAAACCTGAATATTAAACATGCCTTTT
>DATHAW010000373.1:0-6298 GCA_035296465.1 Spirosoma sp. | reverse complement strand
AGTACCGACGCCAGGTTGACCGACAGCCAGTACTGCTGCCCGTTATAATCTTTCAGCATCTGCTGCCCGGTGGTTTTACCGAGTAAATTGGGCCGATAGGGCGGAAAAATGGTTTTTCGAAAGCCATACTTCATACTCACCACCTGCTGACCGGCACCATACTGCTGCCCCATGAACAGGGCCGTACCCGCTACGTTGGCCAGCATGTCGCCTTGGGAAAAACCCCATCCTTCAGCATGGCCGTCATAGACTTCGAGTGTGGTCTGGAAGAGCAGCGCCAGCAGTCCACCTGTCAGGATACTGGCCCGCTCATTCACGCCACTCCAGCGCATGAGTTCGTAGCCACCCCGGCTCATGCAGTAGGTCGTGGCCGAGTGGCCAACTTTGTCCATCTGGAGCCACTCGCCGTTGTCGTTAAAACGATGAAACGGCACCTTCTTGTTGTACCATTGCTTGCGTAACAGCAGCAGCGTAATGGTATAGAAAGCCGCCGTTCCGGCCACTACGCCAATAAACCGCCCCTGACGGATACCCGACGGATCGACACCGGTTGGCAGTGCCGTTGCCGGTGGCTGTGCCTGAGCCGAGTAACCAAACAACACAACCCATAAACCAAGTAGGCCCAAAGCCCGAAGCCCCTGTTTCATGGGTTAAAAGTACGTGCAAATCACTTCAGAAGCTGCGCCAGTTCAGCGCTGGACACGGTTAGTAGACCGGCTTTGGGCAGCCGGCGGGTGAGTTCGCGCCAGTTGGCATCCTGGGCATAGATCCCCCGCAGCATCCCGGCGGCTTTGGGAACCTGCTTTGTGTTGGCAAGTGCAATGGCTGTCCAGTATTGCATTTCGAGATTCTTCGGGAAAAGTTTCATAGCCGCGCCGTAGGCCTGCATCGCGGCTTTCATGTCGTTTTTTTCTGTGGCCAAATCGCCGTTGTTCATGTGCTCGTAGGCACGGTGGGTCCGAAGCAAGCGGGCCAGTTCGGGCAGCGGCTGTTGGGCATCATCCACGCGCAGGTCCACCAAGTGGTTATCGTTCCAGGGCTCACCAGTGGCTTTGCCTTTAACCACCAGCAGCACGGCCGACTGTCGCCCGCGAATATCGCCCCCGGCCGCCTGGGCTGCGTTGAGCGCACTCAATACCCGTTCGGGCAGAGGCAGCGCTTTATTTTTCTCAAACGCTTTTGCCATGGCATCGGGAACAGTGTTGTTAAGCATCATGTTGGCCTGCACCGAGTACGTCGTTCCTTTGTGATGCCCCGCAAAGTCAATGCACTTTTTGCCGGTATGCACCGCTACGTTACCCCTGGCATCGGCAATGGCCACCTGCCGCACGTCGCGGCCCTCGTCAGTGCGGAGCAGTTCGTCCAGTGCCTGCTGGGCGGTTTTGCCGGCCTTTAACAGTTGCAGACCCCGAATGCCAAACGATTTGTTGGTAAAAGACTGCGTGGCGACGACGCCCACACCTGCTTCGCCCCAGGACACCGTCGTTCCCACCGAAAACCAGTGGCTCTGAACGCCCACGGCCAGATCGCCGGTTCGTTCGTCGCGGGCTACGATGGAAAAGGTATGCGCCAATGGCTCTCTCTGCCCTGCTCCGGTCCCGGCGCTGGCCGCGTTGGCGGGGAACCGCGCTGCCGCTCCGGCGTACCGGCCGTTGAGATGCTGGCCACCATGGGTTCGAGTGTGCTGGGCTGTGGTCAGGAAAGGCAGGCTTATCAGTAAAAAGAACAGAGTGCGCATCATTGGTTTGTTAAGATGTCGGCCAAAAATAAGTGAAACCGTTCATCATCACGTTGGGTAAAAGCCTTTTTGCTGATTCAGCCGATGCGTACAGGTGTTTGGGCCTTTAGTCAAACAACAGATAAAAACGACTTTAACTCTATATCCTGGTGGCATGCGTCTTTGGCAGCAGGCCAGCATTCAACGCAAATTTTCCGAACAACACAGAGGCCAATTTTGTAGATAGAAAGGAAAGCGCTTCCCATCTATCGACATGGCTAAGACAAAGAAAACATCTCAAAAGGGTCCCGACGTTATTCTGATCGGCGCAGGTATTATGAGCGCAACACTCGGTGTGATGCTCAAAGAACTGCAGCCCGATTTAACCATGGAAATTTACGAACGGCTCGACAGTGCAGCCGCCGAAAGTTCCGATGCCTGGAATAATGCCGGTACGGGCCACTCGGCTTTCTGCGAACTAAACTATACGCCCGAACGGGAAGACGGTACCATTGATGCATCCAAAGCGGTCAAAATTGCCGAATCGTTCGAGCAGTCGAAGCAGTTCTGGTCATTTCTGGTTGAGCAGGGCTTCCTGAGCGATGCCCCCAACTTTATCCGGTCCATACCGCACATGAGTTTCGTGTGGGGCAGCGAGAACGTAACGTATCTGCAGAAACGCTATGATGCACTTCAGCAGAACTACCTGTTCCACGGTATGCATTATTCCGAAGACCCGTCGCAACTCGCCGAGTGGATGCCCATTGTGATGGAAAACCGTGACCCGGCACAACCCGTAGCGGCCACAAAAATGGACATCGGCACCGACGTTAATTTTGGGGCCTTAACCCGCTGTATGTTTGCGCAACTACAAAAGATGGAGGGCGTAACCATGTACTTCGGGTACGATGTCCGCGATTTGTGGCGTTCCAAAACGCTGGGTGGCTGGAAGCTCAAAGTCGAGAATCTGGCCGATGGCGAAACGCGGGAGGTGCAGACAGATTTCCTGTTTATCGGCGCCGGTGGCGGTTCGTTGCGCCTGCTGGAAAAGTCGGACATTCCCGAAAGCCGCGGCTACGGTGGTTTTCCCGTGAGTGGGCAGTGGCTCCGCTGTACGAACCGCGACATTATTGAACGGCACCATGCCAAGGTATACGGCAAAGCATCGGTGGGTGCCCCGCCCATGTCGGTACCGCACCTCGACACGCGCATGATCGACGGCAGACAGGAATTATTGTTTGGTCCCTACGCCGGCTTCTCGACCAAATTTCTGAAGAGCGGGTCGTACCTGGACCTGCCCAAGTCGATTCAGTTGAGCAACATGGCCCCTATGCTGATGGCTGGTTTGCACAATATCTCGCTCACAAAGTACCTGATTCAGCAGGTGCTGCAATCGCCCGAAGATCGGCTGGAAGCCCTCCGCGAGTATTTTCCCAATGCAGAGATGGACGACTGGGAGCTGGAAATTGCCGGGCAGCGGGTGCAGGTTATCAAAAAAGACGAGGAAGAAGGCGGAGTGCTCGAATTCGGTACCGAAGTCGTGAGCGCGGCCGATGGCAGCATTGCAGCGCTGCTGGGGGCCTCGCCGGGAGCCTCCACGGCCGTATCGATTATGCTCGATCTGTTAAACAAGTGCTTCCCAAAGCAGGTAAAATCAGACGCCTGGCAACAGAAGCTAAAAGCCATGATTCCGTCGTATGGTCAGGTACTAAGCAACAACCCCGAACTGGGCGGGCAACTACGTAAGCACACGAGCCAGGTGCTCGGCCTAACCCTGGAGGAGCAGATGCCGGAGGTGACGCGGTGAATATAGTTTGCATCTACGTATCTTGTGTCACGGTTGGGTCAAGTCAATCGTGACACAAGTCGTTTCAGGTAATCCAGACAACCCTATGAAAAAATCGCTGATTACATGCTGCCTACTTATTACAGGCACTTCGCTCCTGTTCGCCCAGGACCGGATTGATGGGAAACCATTTGCGACGCGCTCGGTGGTAATGGCTCGGCACGGCATGGCCTGTACCTCGCATCCACTATCGACGCAGGCCGCCATAGACGTGCTGCGGTCGGGTGGCAATGCCATTGATGCAGCCATTGCCGCCAACGCCATGGAGGGACTGGTGGAGCCGCACGTCAATGGCATCGGGGGCGATTTGTTTGCGATTGTCTGGGATGCCAAAACCAAGAAACTCTACGGCCTGAATGCGTCCGGGAGGTCTCCCTACAGCCTGACGCTGGCGGAATTTCAGAAACGGGGACTTACCCATATTCCGCCTGACGGCCCGCTGCCCGTATCGGTGCCGGGTTGCGTGGACGGCTGGTTTATGCTGCACAAGCGGTTTGGCAAAACGCCCATGCCCCAACTTCTGTCGCATGCCATTCGCTACGCCCGCGAGGGCTACCCCGTTCACGACGAAGCAGCCATTTCGTGGGCAGGAATGATCCGGCGCTTTGGTAAATACCCGAACGTGAACGAAACTTACGCCCCCACCGGAGCCGCACCAAAACGGGGCGAGATTTTCCGAAATCCAGCACTGGCCAATACCTTAGAGAAAATTGCGAGGGGTGGCCGCGATGCCTTTTATAAAGGTGATATTGCCCAGACCATCGACGCCTTCATGAAGAAAGTGGGCGGTTATCTCAGTGCAAAAGACTTAGCCGACCATACCTCCGAATGGGTCGAACCCGTATCGACAAATTACCGGGGCTACGACGTTTGGGAACTGCCACCCAACAGCCAGGGTATCGCAGCCCTGCAAATGCTAAACCTGCTGGAACCGTATGATTTTTCGCAAACTCCGTGGGGTAGCCCAGATCACATCCACCGGTTTGTCGAAGCCAAGAAACTAGCCTTTGAAGACCGCGCCAAATACTACGCTGATCCCGCTTTCGCCAAAATTCCCGTTCAGGCGCTAATCAGCAAGGCTTACGCAGCCGAAAGGCGCAAACTCATCGACCCCAATCGGGCAGCCAGTCGCGTGGATGCGGGTAATCCAGCCCTCAAACAGGGCGACACGATCTATCTGACTGTAGCGGATGAGGAAGGCAACATGGTTTCGTTAATTCAGAGCAACTACCGGGGATTTGGCTCGGGCATGGTTCCTGATGGATTAGGGTTTATGCTTCAGGACCGGGGCGAGTTGTATAGTCTGACTGATGGGCAGAACAATACATTTGCCCCCCACAAACGGCCTTTCCAGACTATTATTCCGGCCTTTGTGACCAAAGATGGGCAACCGTTCATGAGCTTCGGCGTGATGGGTGGTGGCTTTCAGCCGATGGGTCACGTTCAGATCATCATGAACATGATCGACTTCGGCATGAATCCACAGGAAGCGGGCGACGCTCCCCGCATTGACCACGAGGGGTCGTCGGAGCCAACGGGCGAGCGGATGACCGACTCGGGTCAAATCATGTTAGAATCCGGTTACCCCTACGAGACCATCCGCGCGTTGATGATCAAAGGCCACAAAGTAGGGTACGGACTTGGCGGCTACGGTGGCTACCAGGCCATTATGTATGATGCTAAAAACAAAGTTTACCATGGTGCCACCGAGTCCCGGAAGGATGGGCAGGCGGCTGGATTCTGACGACTGGCTTATCTCGCGCTGGTAATCGGATGATGGGTAAGCCCACTCAAAGTCACCTAACCACCAGAGCGAAACCGTCATAGCTTATTTAGCCGCCATACTGGCGGGTGCACTGGTGTTCCAGATGTCGCGATGGAGTTTCCACTGCCCTCCCTCCTTTTTCCAGACCACTACGTACTTACCGGCATCAATTTGCGCGTCGTTGGCTCCAAAGAGCGTGTAGCGGCCGAGTTCAACAACTTGATCGCCCGTTTTTTCAGCCTCCATCGTCTCGAGTTTAACCCGTTTGATACCGGCGTCATAACCGCCTTTCCAGAAGGTGCCAATGGCAGTAGTTCCTTTAACAACGTCACTGTTGGGTGGAAACAACTGAGCGTCGGAGGTGTAATAGTTAGCCATAGTTGTGGCTCCCTGTTGAAACCCAGTCATGAATTTTTGATTAGCCGCCATAATGTCGGCTTTCACGTCCTGTTGGGCAAAGACCGACAGGCTTGTCAGTAGCAATAGAGCGGACAGGAAAAGAGTGCTGCGCATATCGATAAGAGGTTGATTGTGAGGCCAAATATTGACAAACAATGCCCATTATCTACTTTTCCTATTAATTATGGCGAGGCCAATTTAGCAAACGGTAGTTCTCAAGCTACATTCCTGATTCTTGCTGTACTTTAAACAGTTATTAACGCGGCTAACAATTTACCCTAACCCTCCGGTTACAGGTTATAACAGCCTCGGTTTCAGTTAAGCGTAGGTTGCAATTGACACCAATAATCTTTAGCCAATTTGTCTTTCCATTTATATTGACGTGGCATCTGCTGCCTCTGACCGGGTGGCAATTCCATTTGAGCCCAATTGCCAGAAGGCCGACACGTGCGCCATCAGCACAAGGGGAACAACGACGGACGGCAGCCATACGAATGGGAAGTAGAGAATGCCTATGTTTGGTTGCTCAAAGGCAATCTGCTGAAATGGTGTCGGCGCGGCCAGGGCAGCC
>DATHAW010000372.1:0-3887 GCA_035296465.1 Spirosoma sp. | reverse complement strand
TAACCGACTTTCTGACGGAGGTTTATCCGCCCGACTGACTGAATATTCCAGTTCCTTCTTCTTACTCAAGAATAAGTGGACGTTGTCTGAGAATACGAATCGTTTGGTTTCATCATTTTCTACTTGGCAAAGTACTGGCGGCATTATCCGCTTTGTTTAGCGTAAGCAATGCTGTCCTCAGAAATTGATCGACCCAGACAGTTTGAATACCCAATTGTCCTGCGCCTGGGGGCGCGCGTAGGGACCGTAGCGGTAGAACGCGCCTCCGGCCATGTTGAAGGATTGCTTTTGGTTGAAAGTTATTTTGCTGATGAGGAGGCCCGTTTCGTAAAGGCCCCGCTCAAAGCTTCGCACGGGGATGTTGAGGTGATTTTGCGGATTACGCAGGGCCCCGAAACCCACGTGGCTGACCAGCAGAAACTCCGGCTGGAGCCACTTGGACCGAAACAGCAACCGGCCAAAATTGTGCTCCAGGTGCACCGACGCGTAGCGGCTGGCCATGAATTCGCTCAACCCCATAGTTTCGAAGCCCGCTCCCGTGTAAACCAGCAGGTTCGGGTCGTAGTTGCCCTTGCCGTTGTAGAGGTTGGAATAGGGAATATTGCCCTGAATGTAGCCCGTCTCAACCGTCAGCCGGGTTTTACCCAGGTGCGGCAGCAGAAACGTACTTTCCAGGCGGGCATCGATTCGGCGGTAATCAAACTGTCCGCCCGCCAAGCCCTTCATTCCCCACGCGCCTTGCAACCAGAACACCGGATATTGGCTCCCCATAGAGAGCTTCTCCTGGGGTGTCCGCACGAATTGTTCCCCGAAGGCGTACCGAAGCGCGAGGCGCCATTCTGAAAAAATAAACCGACGCACTTCATCGGCCTTTTCGGTCCGGTAACGGTAGCCATTGGTCACCTGCTTATCGTCGCGGTTGAGTGACAGACGGGTTTCCAGGTAGCGGAACGTGCGAAAGCGCCAGGCTACCTCGCGCCGCTCGACGCGGTCTTTGTTGAGCAGCAGAAAGTCGCGGAAGGAAGCACTGCTGAAAGGACGGGTTTGTTCCCGGTACCAGGCCGTTCCTCCCGACTCGAGCAAATCCCGGAAATACACTAGTTGCAGGTCCATATCGGAACGCCGGTTCAGGTGCAAAGACAGATCACCGCCGTACTTGGCCTCCTGGTCGCGAAAGCCGTATCCCCAGTACCCTCCGAGCGTGAACCAGGGGCTCAGCTTCGGGTTGGTGCGCAATCCCAGTCCCAGTCGCACATTCTCGATGCGATTCAGGCTTAGCACCCGCGGCAGTTCCAGGTCAACTACCCCCAGGGGAATCTTGCCCCGAACCAGGCCCGTAATCAAGTTCACCTTGGATTCCAGCTTGGTTTTCCGGCTGAGGCTGTCTACCATATGGTAAGTACGCAACTCCTTTTCGTTCAGGGGCTCCGGCCGGTAGGCGGTCCAGAAGGTATCGGGTTGTGACACCGCATTGGCGGGCAGTTCGAGGCTTACTTCATCGAAGGCCTCCGGCCCCAAGGTCGGCGATAAGTCGATGGCTTGCAGGTACGACTGGTTAACGCCCGAGGTAACGCTTTGCTCCTTGTCGTCGACGATGGTAAAGTTGGTGCTCATCTCTACCGGGAACCATGCCCCCGGGGGTATCCAGGCGTATTTTTGTTGGATGCGCCACTGCACATCGGCCCGGGCCACGGGTTCGGCCACCACGTTTTCGAGGGCGTACTGTCGGGAACTGATGGAGAGGACGCCCTTCAGGGCTTCGAAGGTTTTGCCGGGTTTGGGGGCAAATGAAACCACAAACAAGGTATCGGCCTCACGCACGACCGACTGTTCGAGCTGGAATTGGTAGCGGCTCAGGCTGCCGTTGCCCAGGGGGTTGAGGTAATTTACCTGCAGCAGGTATACGTAATCGTGGTAGAACGAGAAAGGCTGGAAGTCGGTAGCCAGTACTGCGAACTGCGGGTTTTTCAGTCCCGACACCCGGGTAGCGAACACTTTTTCCTTGCTCTGGTTGCGATACCGGTAATCGCGCTGCGTGACGGTTTCCATGAGAAAGAGGTAGGATTGGTCCAGGAAGTTGCGCCAGCGCAGTTCTTTCTTCGCCCGTCGGAGGCTGTCTTCCGGTGAACGGGGCTTCTTGCGCGGTTTCTCCTGGCGCCTGCTGGGTTCTACCGTCAGGTAAAACTTATTGTAGGAATGGTACCGGAAGGCGGGCAGGCGCTCCGGGTCATTCCTTGACCGGTTTTGTCGAACCTGTCGGATGATGGCCAGCGCCGGGTTCTCGTCCGACGATACCACCACCTCCCGCAGTGCCGTCGCTTGGGGCCGTAGCCGAATCAGGAGGTCTTTTCGGGCCGTCGAATCGCGGTAGGGGGCCAGTTCCACGCGCTGCGATTCGTAGCCCAGGTAGCTGCACAGCAGAAACTGATGACCGGGCCCGATGCGTAGGCGAAAGCGGCCATCCGTGCCGGTAGCCGTGCCCACCCACCCGCTGTCGAGGGTAAGGCTCACGAAAGCCAGCGGTTGGTGCGAAACGGCATCTTCTACCACTCCTTTCAACACCTGCTCCTGGGCACGGGCGGGGGTGAATAGTCCGGCCAGGAGGAGCAAGGGCCCGGCGAACCAAACGTGGATACGGCAATACTGAAGGGTAGGGAGCACGAGTGTTGATTTTAAATAATGGGCCATCGCTTTTCGCCGGTAGCGGTTATAAATAACTGGACCCAATGAATCATAAATGCTTTCGATACATGGCACTGATAAGTACCAGGACCCAATAAAACATAAATTTCATTAAGAAAACCCAATGGTGTACTTCTTGTCAAATTGTTCAAAGATAGTCGTTAAAACTTGCTTAAGTTGGGCGAATGAAGAGGAGTTGATTGGTATTAAGCCTTCGTAATTTGATCTTTCGCCACAGGGTTTCAATCGTGCTGATATGAGATGAATAAGTGGGCAAAAAGAAGACGAAGAGGTTGTATTCTTGCCACGCTGGCTACCTTCTTGGGGAAAGGTGAAAAGTCGGTTATCGGTGCTCATCAGCCAAAGATGGTAAGGCGTTTGCCTTGTTAAAGAAAAATGCGAACCGGGATACTGCCCAAGTCCGCCCAGGCTTTTCTTCACGTTCACAAATCGCTTGTTGTGTACCTAGGCTTCGACCAGTGCCCTCTACCCGCCAGCCCGAGTAGCTATCGTATGGGCTGGCAGGGCTTAAAAAGGTGGGCAAGGGCACAAAATTACTGGCCGCGCGTTTATTTCAGCGTCTGCTCAACGGCCGGGGTAAAGATCTGCTCGGGTAATTGCGGCGTATCGCTCAGCAAGTGTAGCCGCTCGTCGGTCAATTCCAGCACTTTGAATTTTCGGGGAGGTTTGTTCTCCGCGGCGTTCTTGTGGCTTTGCCGGGTGAGTTCCTTGCTGGCCGGGCTTAGGCTCCAGGTACCGGTCACGGTGCCCTCTTTTTTCGTAAACATCTCGTAAGTGCCGTCCGACTTAAACGTTAGGGTTGTGCCTTTCAGCATTTGAGTGGCTTGTTCAACCACCTGCTTCATCTGGGCTTCGCTGAGGTTTGCCGTCTGAGGATTTTCTTTGATTAATTGTTGCGCGCTTGGTTTGAAAGCTTCCGTGTCGAACTGCCACTTCAGGGCAAGCAGCCTACTGGGGTTTTCCCACGGACGGAAAGCGGTAAAAATGGCAAACAAACTCATCAGCAGCACTGGAAGTAGCTTTTTCATAGCTCGTATTGGTTTGATAAGGTGAAAGAAATCGTACGCTGGCGACCGTTTACGCATCAGAAAGAAATGCCCGCCGGGGGCACGGTACTCAAGTTGACTGCGGAAAAGCAAAGAAAGCGTACGAACCGTTTTTGTTTGAGACATCCAAAATTGGCA
>DATHAW010000371.1:0-3406 GCA_035296465.1 Spirosoma sp. | reverse complement strand
CTTTGATAGAAACTACGTCGATACCCGCCGGACTCAGCAGGTGCTTAAACAACAGGGAAAAGCCTGTACAAACCGCCTTCTTGCTACGTAGTGACCGACTAGCATACTCAACCTCCGATGAGTATCTCTCACCACTGAATGCCGCTTCATCATAGCGGATATGCGATGTTATCCAGGCATAGACCGACCGGGCTTTGGCCAGGTCGCTTTTAGCCGGTGCGGTTAGATAAGCACTGAGCGTATTTAGATTACGGGCGGCCGATGCTGGTGCGTTTCGGGCGTAGGCATCAATCGTATTATAGTCAATCTGAACATACTTTGATGGCCTCGGGATCTCCTGCCCGTTATTCGTAGATGGTTTTAAGGCGGTGTTGCCCACTAACAGCAACAGGGCCAATCCAAGCGTATTTATGTACTTTCGCATTCCTCGATTCTGTTTCACGATTTCATAACATAAATGCGCATTCTTTTATTGCTAACGCTGTTTTTCTCGTTTATGGCTACTCGCGATACCCCTGCTCAAACGCTTACTACGTCTTCTGACGATATGACAGTATCTATGCAAACGTACTCCTTCCGGCTTAAGCCAGGTGTTGATTTGAAAGCAGAGATAGATGAACTTGTAAAGCAGCGTCGTATTGAAGCAGGCGTTATACTGACCTGCGTTGGTAGCCTGACGGATGTAACGTTACGGTTAGCAAACCAGGATGGGCCGAGTAACTGGCAGGGGCATTTTGAGGTAGTATCGCTTGTGGGAACGTTGTCAATCAATGGCAGCCATCTGCACGTATCGGTATCTGATTCTACCGGCCGGACTATTGGCGGGCATCTGCTGGAGGGATGCAAAATATACACGACGGCGGAAATCGTATTGGGCGTTATGCCTGATCTGCGCTACGTTCGGGAGCCTGACCCAACGTTTGGGTATCGGGAGTTAGTAGTTCGTAAGAAGAAGCGGTCCTTGTCAACAACAAAAGCCACCCGGTGAGAGTGGCTTTTGTCCATAAGGATGCTCATTTAATCTATCAGTTTCGCTTGCTCATTTCATCACGAATTTTGGCTGCCCGTTCATATTCTTCATTACCGAGGGCCTCTTCCAGCATTCGCTGTAGCTCTTCGGCCGACGAATTTTTTAACTGGTCGCCGAATGAGCGAGACGACGACCGGCTCGACGACCTGACTAATTCTTCCTGTTCCTCTTCTTCATCCGCTCCGCTGGCGGTGATCCCCGCTTCCGACAAAATCGACTCACTGGTATAGATCGGTACGTCGAATCGAATACCGATAGCGATGGCATCAGACGGACGGGAATCAATGATGGTTTCGCGAACGCCATCGAAGCAAACAATCTTGGCGAAAAATATGCCCTCGCGCAGATCGGAAATCATAATCTCGCGAACGGTGAATTTGAAATGCTCAGCAAACTGCTTGAATAAATCGTGCGTCATCGGCCGGTTGGGCACAATCTTTTCTATTTCAATGGCAATGGCCTGCGCTTCGAACATACCAATAATGATCGGTAACCGCCGGTTGCCGTATTCTTCGCCCAGCACCAGCGCAAATGAGCCCGATTGCGACTGACTGGGAGAAAGGCCTAATATTTCAAGCTTAATTTTATCCACGGCGCAAATTTAGTCGTAAGTCGTAAGTCAGCAAGTCTTAAGCGAAAAATAGGCATCAGCGCCCGCCACGGGTATAACACCTAACCCAGGACTCAAAACTTTTTACAACCCCTGTGCCGCCTTAGTCAAACGCGGCAGCACCTCAAATACATCGCCGACAATGCCATAGTCTGCCGACTTAAAGAACGGCGCATCGGGGTCTTTGTTAATAACAACAATCACCTTCGAGGAGTTTACACCTGCCAGATGCTGAATAGCCCCCGATATGCCGGCTGCGATGTACAGATTGGGACTAACTTTGATACCCGTCTGACCGACGTGCTCATGGTGAGGACGCCAATCCAGGTCTGAAACGGGCTTGGAGCAGGCGGTAGCTGCGTGCAGTGCTTTCGCCAGATCCTCAACAATACCCCAGTTTTCGGGGCCTTTTAGGCCACGGCCCGCCGAGACGACCAAATCGGCCTCTGGCAGCAGAATATCGCCGGTTGCTTTCTCCGTGCTTTTCACGCTCACCACAAAATCAGCGTCATTGAGCGTAGGCGCAAAGGGTTGCACCGTGGCCACCGCATCGGTTTCCTGAGGGGCGATTGTGTTTTTCTTAATCGCCAAAATTTTTACCCCGGCTTTCAGATCGTTGTAGGCGAACGCCTTGCCCGTGTAGATGCTGCTTTTGACGCGAAAGCCATTCGAGAGGTCTGGCAGTTCGATAACGTTGGCGGCCAGGCCCGCTTTGAGCTTGCCGGCCAGCCGGGCCGTCATGGCGTCAGCCAACGATGATTTGGCCAGCACAATAACTTTGGAACCTTCCTGCTGAGCCGCAGCTGCCACAACCGTAGCATAGGCCATGCCGTTTGGCTCATTAAGTTTAGGATCGGTGGCATGGAGGACGCTGGTGGCCCCAAAACGACCGGCCAGCGCCAGTTCGCTATCGTCGGCTGCGCCCAGCACAATGGCCGTGGCCGATGTACCCAGCATGGTGGCAACCTTTGCCCCGTAGAAAATGGCTTCCTGCGACGATTTCTTGAGTTTCCCTTCGTCTAACTCGGCAAATATGAGAACGGACATAATTTAGTTAACAGTTATAAAGTAAACCTCAAACAAGGAGCAGTTCGTAACTGGTTGCTGGCTGCTCCCTATTCACTGGATTAAATGACTTTTGCTTCGGTGCGCAGAAGCTGAATGAGCGTTTCGGCTTCTTCGGCTTTAATCATTTTTACGGTTCCGCGCGGAGCAGGCAGTTCGTAACGGCCAACGGCCGTGAGCTGATCGGTGCCTACTGGTTCTACAATCTTCAGGGGCTTGGTGCGGGCGGTCATGATGCCGCGCATGTTTGGGATTTTCCACTCAGCAATTGGCTCCTGGCAACCCAGCACAAGTGGCAGCTTTGCTTCGAGGGTTTCTTTGCCCCCTTCAATCTCGCGCGTAATACTGGCCGTATCGCCGTTGATGTCGAGCAGCATAACGGGCGATATCGACGGAATTCCGAGCATTTCGCCCACAATACCGTGAACCTGCCCACCATTATAGTCGATAGACTCCCGACCCATCAGAATAAGGTCGTAGCTGTTCTGGCCTGCAATAGCGGCAATCTGCTCTGCCACGAAATAAGCATCGGTGGGTTCTGCATTGACCCGAATCGCGTTGTCGGCTCCAATGGCTAGGCATTTGCGAATGACCGGCTCGGCATCGGCTTCGCCTACGTTTAGCACCGTTACGCTGGCACCGAGTTTCTCTTTCAGTTCAACGGCCCGCGCCAGGGCGTAGTCGTCATACGGCCCGGTAAT
>DATHAW010000370.1:0-3211 GCA_035296465.1 Spirosoma sp. | reverse complement strand
AAGATAAGTGTGTCGCCTTCGCTGCAATTAGGCGAAAGTCTGATATCGACGGGATTTCCTTACTATACGTTCGAGCTGATGCCGCAGTACCTCCGCATCCTGGAATCGCTGATGCAGCAAACCCACGGCCTGCGCCGAATGGGGTCGGCGGCTATTGATTTGGCCTACGTAGCGGCTGGGCGGTTCGATGCCTTTTATGAATACAACCTTCACTCGTGGGACATGGCTGCCGGTGTCCTGCTTGTTCGCGAAGCAGGCGGTATCGTTACTGATTTCTCCGGGGGCGACCAATTCCTGTTCCGGGGCGACGTAATAGCGGCTTGTGGTATCCATCCCGAACTGATTCGAGTAATTCAGGGATTCTGGTTAAACAGTTAATGCCTCCCTGAGTTGGTCAGTTAATCAGACAGTCACAGACTCATTAACTGACCATGCAAAACCTAGATAGCCTCCGTTATCCCATTGGAAAATTCCAGTACGAAAACCCCTTTTCAGTTGCCGAAAGACAGGACCTTATCGCCAAAATTTCGGAATTGCCTATAAAACTCACTGAACTCGTTGGCAAGTGGGGCGACGACCGGCTCGATACGCCTTACCGGCCCGAAGGCTGGACCGTTCGGCAACTGGTGCATCACCTCGCCGACAGCCACATCAACGCCTTTGTCAGAACCAAACTGGCCCTTACGGAAGAGAATCCAACCATCAAAGCTTATGATGAAGGGAAATGGGCCGCCCTGGCCGACTCTCAGTCCGACGCGGCTCTGTCGCTGGTGATTCTGCGCAACCTGCACCAGCGCTGGGTAGCCCTGCTGGAGTCGCTGACCGAAGATGACCTGCAGCGGACGTATATCCATCCCAGTAACCAGAAAACGGTAACCCTGTCCGAACTGATTGGCATGTATGCCTGGCATGGCGAGCATCATTACCAGCATGCCTACCGCCTGGCCGAGCGGAACGGTTGGCTGGGGCATGTTGTTTAGTAACTACGGACGAAGACAGGGCATACGGCGTATTAATTAAGTCACTGGGCATGTACTTTCCCTATGCGCTGTCTTTGTCGAGAGTCGTTACGTATGCCATGCAGGAACTAATTGTCTTTCTGATTTTTGCCGTAGCCCTTGGATACCTGGGTCGTCGGGCTTACCGAAGCTTCCTAAAAAAAGATGCCGGTTGCGGTAAGAACTGCGGTTGTGCGACGGATTCGGTGGCAAAAACTGTAACATTAAAGGAAAGACTATAATTTTAGTAGGCTAACATTTAGACTTTCTGGTTGTTTTTTGTGCAGTGAACGCAAAACGAATCACCGGTTTCTTATTTTTTGTAGCAGCCCTGACCTGTGCTGTAAGTTGCCACCGTGTCAAAACAACAAGTGCGCCCGCTACGGAGGATTACGATTCTGCCATTACCGATCCGGTGTCTTTTGTGGCGGCCGATATAACCTTTAATATCCGCGACCTGGAACGAAAAATTAATGAATCGTTAAATCCAGTTCTTGTAAAAGAAGAAACGTTTGAAGGAAAGAAGGGGGAAGCCTGGCGCCTGCGGGTCGAACGCGCCGGACCCGTGCGTGTTAAGTATGCCAATCGCCGAGTGTCGTTTTCGGCGCCCCTGAAGGTCTTTTACAGCAATCCGATTGGGTTGCGAAAAGAAAAAAAGAGCCGCACTCTCTGTGTGCTGGCCGTCAATTTTGTCAGTCCTTTAGGGGTAGGCTCCAACTGGCGGCTGACAACGCGCTCCCGTTTAGAAAAATATGAGTGGATTGAGGAGCCAAGCGTTCGCCTGTTAGGTATAAAGATCAACGTACGGAAAATTGCCGAGAATCTGCTAAATAAGCGCCGGGCCGATATTGAAACGGCCATTGACGTTGCCGTTCATGATGAACTCAGGCTCGACAAACAGATAAGCAAGATCTGGCGTGATATACAGAAGCCCTTGCGGATCAGTCGAAAACCTGATGAAATCTGGCTTATCCCCCGGCCGTTTAGTGTAGCGGTAGCGCCCGTTTCAGGCAATGCCCGCCACATTAAGTTGCCCATTCAAATTGCCTTTCGGGTCGACACCCGGATTGGCGCCATGCCGGTTGTCGACCATCTGGAGCGGTTGCCCCGGCTGCTCCGGCGCAACAAGCTGCCTGATGTGTCGCGGCTGGAGGTGCTGGCCAAGGTGCCTTACGCAACCCTGAACCAGGTGCTGGACAGGACGTTGAGTAAGCAGAAACTTGATCTGGCGGGGGGAAATGTCAAAATAAAGGACGTAGTGGTGTACGGGGGTGGGAAGTCGCTGATTCTGAAAGCCGATGTTAGTGGGGCCGTCAATGGGACGCTGTATTTTAGGGGGCATCCTGCTTTCGACACGCTGACCAATATGGTGCGGGTTCAGGACGTTGATTTCGACGTAGTAACGAAAGAACACCTGTTTGCTACGGCCGACTGGCTCCTCCATGATCACCTACGCGATACGCTCCAGTCGGTACTTAAGGTGCCGCTCCGGTACAATATGAACGCCTTGCCCGAGAAAATTGAGACGGCGTTTGCGCAAGGCAAAGCCGGAAAAAAAACGACCCTCGACGTAGATGCCTTCCGGCTGGTGCCGCAGCGCATTGTGGTTCGGCCCGAGGGCATTGAGATCCTGATTAAGGTAGAGTCGAAGGTAGACCTGGTCATCCGGCGGTTATAAGGCCCCTACACCACCGGCTTCCACCGCCACAAGTACCGGCAGGCAGTGGTGCGATAGGGTCGCCAGGCGTCGGCTATTTCCTGTAACCGTTTATACAACGCTTTGCCTGTCAGTCCGCTGGTTCGGTCGGGATAAGCAAGCATCATGCGCTGGCGAATTACCAGATCGTCGATGGGAAACACATCGGGTCGGTCCAGCACGAACATCAGGAGCATTTCCACCGTCCATCGGCCAACGCCTTTAATCGGGATCAGGTACTGTACAACCTCTTCGTCGGTCATAGTTTCGAAGAAGGGTCGGTCCAGCCGGTTGGTCAGCGAAAAATCAGCCACGCTCTGAATGTACTTCGCTTTCTGGCCTGACAGCCCCGCACCCCGCAGGTCGTCGAAAGGCAGGGCCAGCAAGGCATCGGCGCTCGGATAATTGTCCCGAAACAACCCACACAGCCGGGCGAAGATGGCGTCGGCCGCTTTCACCGAAATCTGCTGCGATACAATGCTTTCGAGCAAAGCTACATACACACGGTCCGGCCGGT
>DATHAW010000369.1:0-9954 GCA_035296465.1 Spirosoma sp. | reverse complement strand
GATCCAGCACTCGATGATTACAAAATCGATTGAGCGGGCACAGAAGAAAGTAGAAGAAAACAACTTCGGCGTCAGGAAGCGCCTGCTTGAATACGACGACGTAATGAATTACCAGCGCGAGGCTATCTACAAACGCCGTCGTAACGCGCTCTTCGGCGACCGCCTGCCCCTCGACATCGCCAACACGATGTATGACGTAGTAGAAGAAACGGTTACGAACGCCGAAGGCAACTACGAAGAGGTGAAGCTACAGTTGCTGACGACCATTGGCGTTGAACCCAACTTAACGACGGAGGAGTTTGGTAAGCTAAAAAAAGTAGATCAGGTTCGTCGGTTATACGAGGAAACGGAAGCCCAGTACCAGGCCAAAAACCACGCCATTGCCGACAAAGCCCTGCCCGTGCTGACGCAGGTACTTGCCGACCAGGGTCATCAGATCAAGAACATTGTCGTACCATTTACGGATGGGCTGCACGAGTTGACGGTGGTGTCGGACCTGCGCAAAGCGGTTGAAACGGGCGGACGCGATCTGGTAACGGAAATGGAGAAAGCCGTGACCCTATCGGTGATCGACCAGGAATGGAAAGAGCACCTGCGCGAAATGGACGACCTCAAGCAGTCGGTTCAAAACGCTGTATTCGAGCAGAAAGACCCGCTGCTGGTATATAAATTTGAGTCGGTAGAGTTGTTCAAGCGTTTCCTCAACAAAGTTAACTTCGACACCATTAGTTTTCTGAGCAAAGCCGACATTCCGGCCGAGAACGTGGAGGAAGTACAACAGGAGATCAGAAAAGCTCCGGCGGAGCGTCGCTCTGAACCACAGCCCCAGCTGCATACCAATATGGAGGACTTTGACGACGACCACCTTGCAACCGGGCCGGAAGAGTATGCCCGACGCATGGCCGAGAATAACGCCATGGGGGCCGGTGCGCCACCTATGCCTGCCCCGCGCCAAACACCCGTTCGGGTTGCTAAACTGGACCGTAACGCCCGCGTTAACGTACAATACGTCGATGGCTCGGTGAAGCGTGATGTTAAGTTCAAGAACGTCGAAAATGATGTCATGAGTGGCAAAGCGATGTTAATTGAATGAAATCCGGATTTGGATTTCGGTCTGTTTTGAGCGACAACAGAACGGACTGAAGTCCCTATTCCACCGTTGATAATTAACCCCCTGATTTGTACCTTCGCTGGCACCCATCAGGGGGTTAATTTTGGGTATGGAAGCAGCGCAACGATGATGAAAGCACTTCTCTGTCTGGTTTTGTTCTGTTGTTCCTCAGTTTTAATTACGGCCTTTCTGCCTGCGCCTGACCCAATCCGGCTACAAGCCCAGTCGTTGCCATTCAATCCGAAGGAGTTCTACATTGCCACCGTCACCGATCAGCGACCCAATGGGAGTACCGTTGCTCGGCTGGTGCTGCTACTGAATCAACCCGCCCAGCCAGTCGACCTGGACGGTGGTATCCTTTACAGTTTTAAAGCGTTTATTAACCAGAGTCTGAAGCAAAATAAGGTACTGCGCCCAATAGCCATGCGTATTCGGCAGTGTCGAGTCACCGAAACGGCAGTTGGTAATCGCGTACAGGGCGAGTTTGTGTTTAGCGTCGTATTCGATTTGCTGGGTAAAGACGATTTTGGGGCCGAAATCAGCACCCGCCTGACCGAGTACAGCGGCAGTGCGAACTACACGCGACCGCTGGGTCAGACAACTGTTATTGAGCCGACCATCCGGCAGGCCCTTGTCTCGTCGCTGCGCAGCCTGAACGACTATATGAACCGCGAGTCAAAACAAAATGAGAAACTGGCGACTGGTCTCCGGGTGGTTTTTACGGACGATGCCCGGATTACCACCGACGATACGATCCACTACAATCCGCTTCGCCAGCTCACCTGGGCTGACTTCCGGGCCGAACCCCGACGGGGAAGCCACTACGCGGCCGAAGTATTTACCAGTTTCGCCTACGAAGGCAAAAGCTCGGTTAAGGATGGTATCGTTACGCTTAACCTGACGGTGAAGAGCTACATGCTCAAAAACTCATCATGGGCACGGTCCGACGCCCGTAATGCGTATGCACTGAACCACGAACAACGCCATTTCGACATTACGAAGTTAGTTGCCGAGCGCTTCAAGCGTAAAATTCATCCTGATAGCCTTACGGTTGAGGATTACAACAGCATCATTCAGTATCAGTTTATTGAATCGTTCCGGGAGATGAACCGGATGCAAAAACTGTATGACGATGAAACCAACCACAGCATTGATCAGATGGATCAGGAGCG
The DNA here is from genome assembly GCA_035296465.1 of Spirosoma sp. Taxonomy (GTDB): domain Bacteria; phylum Bacteroidota; class Bacteroidia; order Cytophagales; family Spirosomataceae; genus Spirosoma. Next base: position 7,671 of record DATHAW010000369.1, on the reverse strand, counting down.
CTGGAATGGACGAATAGATCAGGAACTGCGTAGCTTTGGCCTGAAATAACCCAATGGTATGGCACTTCGGATGCCTCGTATGGGAGTAACTACTCTTTTTTTCATACCCGGACAAAGCTACCGGAACACCGTATCAATAGGCCATAGCATCCTCTGAAAAAGCCCCGTATTCTGCTCGTCAGCACGGCACACCAGCCTCAGGACCCTCGTGTGGTCTTTAAAGAGGGCCAAACGCTCGCCGACACGTATGAGGTGATCTGCGCGATTCCCCATGCCGATCCGGCCATTGCACCCCGTATCCGGTTCATTCGGCTGCCATTCTTCAGGCGTGTTCTCTGGCGAACTTTAATCACAAGTCCTTATATCTTGTTTCGGTGTCTGTGGCTACGGCCTGCCATTGTGCATGTGTATGTGCCTGAATTTGTGCCTTTTGCCTTTGTTTTTCGGTTGTTTGGTGCCGGGGTGATTTACGAAGTACAGGAAAACCTGTTTAAGAAAATGCACCTGAAGCCGTTTAACCGGGGCTATCTGCTGGAGTTAGCCTTCCGGAAGTTCGACGCCCTGGCCCGGCGGCACTTCTACCTGATTTTTACCGAACATGGGTACCTGGACACGTATGATAATCTGGCTAAGCCTCACGTGGTCATCTACAACTACCCCCTGCTGCCTTTTTTAGAGCCATTTCGCCAGCCCTACCAGCCTAATCCGGCGCAGCCCATATTCTTTTATATTGGCTGGCTTAGTTTCGAGCGTGCATTCGATACGTTGATTGACGGGCTGGCCCGACTGAAGCAGGCTTACCCGGCTTTTGTGCTGCATTTGTTTGGACGACAGACCTTTGGCCATGCGGAGTTAAAACGGCTGCCTGCTTATGACAGCGTGCGGGCCAACCTTAAATTCTATGGCTACAGGGACCAGCGGGAGGCCTTTCGCTACGTAGCGGGTGCTACGGCCGGGCTGGCCCTGCTTAAGCCCGTTGGCGATTACCCGGAATCCTACACGACCAAACTGTTCGAGTATATGGCCCTCGGCCTACCCGTTATTACGTCCGACTTCCAGCTCTACCGCGACGTAGTGGAGCGGCATCAGTGCGGATTCTGTATATCGCCCTACGACGCGGCACAACTAACCGATAAGCTGATCTACCTCATCGGGCACCCCAACGAGGCCCGGCGTATGGGTGAACGCGGACGACTGGCTGTGGAGCAGGTCTACAACTGGACCACCGAGGCCCCAAAATTGCTCCATTTCTACACGCTTGTTTTGCGTGAGAGAAAAGGAGACCGTTAGCCCTGGAATTAAAAGTTTATGAATACGTTTTGGTATTGTTCTAATGAGAAATACCATGTTTTCCCGGAAGGATTTAACTTTCGGTACTAATGAGGCAACTGCCCGCATTAGCCCTATTTTTTCGCGTGATGTACATTCATACAGTAAGCCATTATCTGCCGACACAGATAATTGGCAATGAACATTTTACCCGGCTCAACGGCCTGTCCAGCGACTGGATAATCGAACGCACTGGCATTCAGGAGCGACGCAAAGCGGCCGCCGGTGAGAATACGAACACCATGACGGTTGACGTAGTCAGGCAGATGCAGGAGAAGGTAGATTTGTCGACGGTCGATTTGATCGTTGGGGCTACCTACACACCCTACGATACCATTGTTTCGCTCGCCCACGAAGCACAGCATTACCTCCAAATAGCTGATATTCCCGTTATTTCCGTATCAACCGCGTGCTCGTCACTGCTCAATGCGATTGAATTAGTCGAAGGCTACTTTGCGCTGAACAAAGCCAGCCGGGCGCTGGTCATTGTTTCGGAGCACAACACGGCGTACAACAACGATGAAGATACTATTTCGGGCCATTTATGGGGCGACGGCGCTGCTGCACTGCTTATTACCAAAGAACGCCAAAGCGAGGACGACTTCACCATCAAAGCTCTGATAACGGGGGGAGCGGCTCATACACCAAAAGCAACAACGGGGGTTATGCTGAAGCCCAACGAAGGGGGCGTTTCGATGCCCTTTGGCCGTGATGTATTTATTAACGCCTGCCAGTACATGCCTAAAGCCAGCCTGCAGGTCCTGGAGCGTTGCGGCCTGACCCTTGCCGATGTTGATTACGTGCTCCCTCATCAGGCTAATCTTCGCATATCGCGCAACGTGATGAAGACGCTCGATCTGCCCGAGGATAAACTCATTTCTAATATCCAGTTGCTGGGCAACACGGGCTGTGCGGGCTGTGCCATTGCGCTATCGCAAACCTGGGATACGTTCAAAAAAGGCCAGCGTATTGTAATCACCGTTTTTGGTGGCGGCTACTCCTACGGGGCCATGGTTATTGAAGTTTAATTAATCATAGAGATGGCTGACTCATTTTTCCATGAATCAGCCATCTCTATCATTCCTTATTGTGCTTCTGCCCGCCAGGTGTTGTTTTTGCTGTTGACGTCTGGTAGCTTTTCATCGGGATCGACGACAACAGTTTTCAGTGCCGAGGTCGAGTTGTAGCGAAATGTCCAGGTGCCGCCCCGTTGCCATACTTCGACCGGCAGGGTTACGCGCCCTTTTTTTCCATTCCCTTCCGTTACCTCGACGGTGACAGGCATGGCCATCTTTTCAAGGTTCTCAATGGCGATCAGGGACCCTTTTTCGACCGAACCGTCTACGTATTTCACGTCTTTCACCCCCTGATCCAGTTTCCAGGTTTCGTAAAAGAACCCACGCCAGAACCAGCCCAAATCTTCCCCGGCTCCGTCTTCCATCGTGCGGAAGAAGTCATACGGCGTAGGGTGTTTGAATGCCCAGCGGTTAACGTAGTTTTTGAACGCGAAATCGAAACGTTCAGGGCCCAATATCGATTCCCGAAGCAATTTTAAACCCATTCCTGGCTTATAATAAGCCAGAATACCCAGTGCACGGGGTTGCTGCACATCGGGGATGGTCATAACCGGCTCGGCCGGGCTAAACAAGGCTGGGGCAATGTCGTGCATAGTTCCGCGTTGCCGGTCATACTCACCTTTGTTAAAATTAGCGGTCGACAGCGTGTTGATGAAGGTGTTGAAGCCTTCATCCATCCACGGAAACTTGCGCTCATTGTTTCCCACAATCATGGGGAACCAGTTATGGCCAAATTCATGGTCGGTAACGCCCCACAGGGCATCCCGCTTGTCTTTATGGTCGCAGAAAATAATGCCCGGATACTCCATACCCCCCACAATGCCGGCCACATTTGTCGCAACCGGATACGTGTATTCATACAGATATTTGGAATAAAACTCAATGCAGCCCTTGACGTACTCAGTGGAGCGGTTCCACGAGTCGTTGGTGGCACTTTCCACCGGATACATCGACTGCGCCAGCGACGGCTTGCCGCTTGGCAGATTCATTTTGGCGGCATCCCAAACAAACGCCCGGCTCGATGCCCAGGCAACGTCGCGCGTGTTCAGGCAGCGAAACTTCCAGGTCAGCGTACCTGATTTTTTGGGGCGTGTGTCGGCATTAGTCACTTCATCCTTACCCCGAATAATAACCGTTTTATCGCTCTGACGGGCCTGTGCCAGTCGTTTGATCTGTTCGGGGGTTAGCACCTCATTTGGGTTCAGCAACTCGCCGGAACCGGCAACAAGGTGATCCCAGGGGACCGTAACATTATATTCATAGTCGCCGTAGTCAAGGTAAAACTCTCCCGCGCCGAGGTACGGCAAAACGTTCCAGCCTTCGATGTCGTCATACACACACATGCGCGGGTACCACTGTGCTATTTCATAAATGACACCGTCTTTTCGTTTCAATTGACCCATACGGTCAGAGCCGTATTCGGGGATTTTGAATGAATAGGCCACTTTTACTTTCACCTCGCCACCCGGCTTCACTGGTTCTGCCAGCCTTACCTGCATCCGCGTATCGGTAATTGCATAGGGCGTAGGGGCAAATTTAGCCTTATCCTGCTCTGTCGTTACGCTCGTGATGTTCAGCCCACCGGCAAAGCCTAAATTGCCAAACCGGCCACCTGCAACAGGCGTCGTTCTAGAGGCCCGCGACGTATCGCTGAAAGCATTCTGGTCGAGCTGAAGCCATAAGAAAGGCAGCGACTCCGGTGAATTATTCCGGTAGGTGATGGTCACTTCACCCGCAATACTGTTTTTTTGATCGTCGAGACTAACGTTGATTTGATAATCGGCGCGGTTTTGCCAGTAACGTGGTCCGGGAGCCCCACTGCCCGAACGGTAATCATTGCCTGGCTGCATATTGAACAGGGGATGAAATAGCGCGAGGGGGTCATATTTTGACCCGGCCGACGTAGTAGAAAGCGACCCGCTGGTTTGAGCAAAAGACGTTAGACTGAGTGCCCAGAGACCTGCCCAAAGTGTAATTTTCTTCATGAAGTATAACGGAACGGTTTTTTATACAAATAACGGGATAAGTGAGCAAAAGCAGACAGCCCCCGGATGCAGGCCCCAAAGCAGCCCTTGTTCTCAGAGCGGGACGAGCAGGTTAAAACCGTGGTGGAAGGCTAGGAAAACGAACAGGACAAGCCAAAGGATATCGACAAAATGCCAGTAAAGGGTTATGAGTCTGACTTTTAACTGATTAGGTGGATTGACACTGTAGACAAACGAATCTACGTAAGGCCGACGACGCAGCGCTTCGGCCAGGGCAATCAGGATAAAAATCAGCCCAATCAGGATATGAAGCAGGTGAAGACCAGAGATAATATAGACGAAACTTCCGGATGGATTGCCCGACAGGCTAATACCGGACTGGATCATCTGCCGCCAGCCCCAGGCCTGCAGCATGATAAATAACGTACCCAGCACCAGCGTTGTACCCAGGTTACTGCGGTAGCTATCAAAGCGCTCATGACGGAACGCCTGATGAGCATTGTGCAGGGTGAGACTACTCAGCACAATAGCTACCGTACTAATCAGAAACACATTCGGCAGCGTTACGTCGGTCCAGTCCGGCCCGGCCCGGCGAATGACGTAAGCGGTTAGCAGGATGGCGAACAGCATGACGCTGCTGGCAATACCCAACCAGACCATAAAGCGGAACGGCTCCCGCCGTTTCGTGACAAAATTGCTCATATTGGCCAATAGCCGTTAGTCATTGTAACCAGCTGTTTGCTGATGGCTCCCGACTATTTTCTAACGACTACAATCTTCCTTGCCAAACGCGGTAATGCCGAAATTGGTTTGGGAGGCTGACGGGCGCGTTAAAAATACCATACAGGGTTGAGCCAGAACCACTCATACTGGCGTATACAGCTCCCATGTCATACAGTTGCTGCTTGATAGCAGGCAGAACCGGGTAGTTTGGAAACAGGCTCTTTTCAAAATCGTTCTGAATCGTTGTGCGCCAGGTGGTGATGGGTGTCTTGAGGTTAGCCCAAAGATCCGTTTCGGGCCGACGAGGCTGGATTGCAGCGTAGGCTTCGGCGGTTGATATGGCCAGGTTCGGGTACACTAATAGAAGATAATAGCCCCGTAAGTCAATCGAAATATCCTCAAATACATCACCCTTTTCGAGGCAGTACCTCGGACGGTTCTGAACAAAGAACGCACAGTCGCTACCTAATCGCCGGGCATAGCTTTCCAGCGCTGTCATGTCCAGCGCGAGGTTAAACTGCTTATTCAACAGGTTAAGTGTGAAAGCCGCATCGGCCGATCCGCCACCGAGGCCCGCCCCGATGGGCACGAGTTTGTGCAGGTGCAGCTGAACGGGCGGCAGGTTGAAATCGGTGGCTAGCAGTTTATACGCCTGAATGCACAGGTTGGTTTCAGGCGCACCGGGAATGGTGAGGCCACTGCTGCTAAAGCCAAACGTGTCAGCCGGAATCACTTCCAGCACATCGCTCCAGCCAACCGGGTAAAAGCACGATTGAAGACTATGAAAACCATCTGGTCTTTTCTCGATAACGCGCAAACCGAGGTTGATTTTAGCACTGGGAAAGGTAAGCATGTCCTATTAGGAAGATTAGCCCGGATTGACAGAACCTAAATCAAAGGTGCGGTCCACACTGCCGGGTAGTTCACGCCGGTCGTGCGTCACGAACAGCAGGCTTTTATCCGGTAGCGCATCGAGCAGTTGCCGGGCCAGGTAAACAGTGCTGGTGTCTAGGGCCTGAAAGGGCTCATCCAACAGCAAAACAGGCGGGTTCTTTATCAAAGCCCGTATCAGCAGCGTCAGCCGCTGCTCGCCCGTCGATAGCGTTCCGAATGGGCGGTTTAGTCGGGTTGACATCCCAAAATACTGTGCAAGTTCGGCCAGATCATTTTCCGTAACGGGCGAGACTAAACTGGGGGCCGTCAGTGTATCGGTCAGGCCAGTCAGGACTACCTGTCGGGCAGTGAGGTGCAGCGGAAAATAAAGGTGCAGTTCGGGCGATACGAACCCGATCCGTCGTTTCACATCCCAGATACTCTCACCCGATTTGCCACGCCGATGCCCAAACACGCTTACATCATTGGCGTAGGCCTGCGGATGGTCGCCGTAGAGCAGGCTCAATAATACCGACTTGCCCGATCCGTTCGGCCCCAGCAGCGCCCACCGCTCTCCTGCCTGAACAGTCCAGCTTAAATTAGCTAAAATCAGGCGCTCACCATATCGTACCGTTACGTTGTTTAACCTAAAAACGTTGGTGAAATCAAGCGCTTTTGAGGGTGTTTGCAGAATGGGGAGGGGCTGATTGATTTGTAGGCCTGTTTGTAAACTGGCTAAATACGAGTCTTTAGCGCCAGACCAACTGCTTCCACCCAAGTTCAGTATATGCGTTATAAACGGGGGTATTTCCTCTGTATCAGTCACCAGAACAATCGTTGACCCTTGACTGACCAGATTACTTAGCCAGCTGATCAGGTCTATACGAGATGTACTATCCAACCCAACAAACGGATTATCGAGCAGCAAAAGGGGCGATCCAATTAATAGCGCTTTCGCAATTCGGGCTTTGCGCGTTTGTCCATTCGATAACTTTATAAACGACAGATCAAGCAACGGCGTTAAGCCTAACTGATCGATCAGGCTTATATCCGCCGACGAACCGGTTATTTGCAGATACTGACGCAATACCGGTGCGCTATCGCTCATGGTAGCCTGATAGCGTTGCTGATAGAAAAAGTCTCCGTATGAAAAACGGTTTGATTCTTCTTTAAAAGAAACAAAGGCCACGGCTGAATGCCGTGTCAACGTACCGGCCGGTGTTGGTAGCTGACCAGCCAGAACCTGTAAGAATGTAGTTTTGCCGCTGCCAATTTGACCGACCACCGCCCAGCAATCGCCAGAACGAATTTCAACCGACAGGTCACGCAGAATTGGCTCATTATTACGCTTGATTGTTACTTTATTGAGCGTAATTAAAATGTTTGATACAGCCATAAAAAATGGGTGGATACCTTTTACAAAGGTATCCACCCATTTTTTATTCTTATTTATTCTTTATTACTTATTAGGGGGTGTCGATGTGTTCGACCCTGACCCTGTTGATGAGGACGAGCGACGCGATGTTTTAGTTTTCATCCGGCGACTTTTGTTGCCAGTTGATCCACCATTGGCCCTATCCGTTGTATTGTCCATTGTACCTGACGTAGTACTAGTGCTGCTACTACTGTCCATCGTTCCAGTCGAACCTGAACCCGTAGTTGAACCCATGGTGCCCATTGAACCT
>DATHAW010000368.1:0-2078 GCA_035296465.1 Spirosoma sp. | reverse complement strand
CTTTGATATCATAGTCAGCACGGTTTTGGAAATAATCTTTGCCAGGTGCACCCGATGCGGTGCGGAACGTATTTGGCGTAGGCAGCAAGGCACCAAGCTGTTCAAAACGAGAGTTGGCGTTTTGAGTTGGTGCAGTTGCCTGCGCCATTGAAGCAGCCGACCAGAAAGTTAGGCCAGCCAACAACACTATTTTTTTCATAGTCGATTGAGAATTAAAGTTAGGTTAGTTTCGGCCAGTGCCTTGTCTGGCCGGCGCCTGTTGACGTTGTTGCTGCATTGGGTTTGGTCCGGCTGCCGCTCCGCCCTGCCTCTGCTTAAACAGTTGAAAGCGAGTGGGTTGTGAAGCAGGTGGAAATGAATTGTCTTCTGTGTTAATATCGGCGATTTCATAGAAGGGATCGAGCGTCCACTGTTTCACTTTTTTAGTGGTAGTAACAACTTTACGAATCGACTGGTCATTAAAACGCCAGATTTCGGCTGGGAAGCGGGCTACTGAATCCGTACCATCTTCAAACTCCATTCTGACGATGACTGGCATTGGAATGCCACCCGTGTTTTTCAGTGATAGCGTATAGAAATTGGTGCCTGCTTCGGCCATCGACCGTTCTTCAACTGTCAGCGTAGCCAAATAATCCTGGTAATTCTTGCGGTCTTCGTCTGTAACGGTGTATGGATCGTAGCGATTGTAGAAATCCCGCATGGTGGTATCCTGCGCTACTACGGTTTCTGCTTTGCTCAATGCATCACGCTGCTTACTGATAGTATTCTGCCGACGCTGTGCGGCTGCGCGTGCTTCGGCTTTCATGATTTCCGGGTTCTGCGAGTTAGGTTGAAACCAGTCAACTTTAACCAACGATTGATCAACGGGTTGTACACCATAAAACCAACCTTTCCAGAACCAATCCAGATCAACACCGGAGGCATCCTCCATTGTCCGGAAGAAATCAGCGGGTTCGGGGCTTTTGAAGGCCCACCGACGGGCATACTCTTTGAAAGCGTAGTCGAACAGCTCACGGCCCATTACCGTCTCCCGCAGGATGTTCAGCGCCGTAGCCGGCTTTGCATAAGCGTTAGGCCCGAGGCTGATGACATTGTCGGATGAAGTCATAATTGGCGAGAGTACCGCTTTGTCGGACTTCATGTAGTCGACGATTAACTGGGGTTCCCCACGTCGGGTTGGGTAATTGAAATCCCACTCTTTTTCAGCCAGATACTGGCAAAACGTATTCAAACCTTCATCCATCCAGGTCCATTGACGCTCGTCGGAATTGACAATCATGGGGAAGAAGTTGTGACCAACTTCGTGAATGATAACCCCAATCATACCATATTTTACTGCTTCTGTATAAGTCCCGTCAGGCTCTGGACGACCACCATTAAATGAAATCATTGGATATTCCATCCCGCCACCAGCCGTAGCGTGGCAGGAGATCGCCACCGGGTAAGGATATTTAATGGTGCGATTGCCGTATGACTTCAGTGTGTGCTCAACTACGCGGGTCGAATACTGTCCCCACAGTGGATTTCCTTCTTTGGAATAAAAAGACATGCTCCAGATCTTGCGACCATCGCCATAAACATCCGTTTGCATGGCGTCCCAGATAAATTTACGGCTGCTGGCAAAGGCAAAGTCGCGAACGTTCTGGGCGTTGTATACCCAGGTTTTCTTGCCTTTTGCATCACCCGGTTTAGCTTTCTCGGCGGCTTCCGCTTCAGTCTGTGTTACAATGACAACCGGTGTTTTTGACGTAGCAGCCTGAGCCATGCGCTTTTGCTGCGCAGCCGTTAATACCTGCCTGTAGTTCTGGCACTCACCAGTTGCGCCGACAATGTGGTCATTCGGTACGGTGATGGCAACTTTGTAATTACCGAAAATAAGGGTGAACTCGCCCTGTCCCAAAAACTGCTTATTCTGCCAGCCGTTTACGTCGTTATAGGCGCACAAACGCGGGAACCAGTGGGCAATGAAATAGTTGTAGTTGCCATCTTTAGCAAAAAACTCCATGCCACTCCGGCCGTAATACTCCGTGATAAAGTAATTCCAGTCAACATTGAACGAATAGCTGCCACCCGGCTTG
>DATHAW010000367.1:0-6760 GCA_035296465.1 Spirosoma sp. | reverse complement strand
CTGGGCTGTTGGTGCCGGGAATGATTTTGCCTCGCGGGGTTCCATGCCGTTCCTGGTTATAGTGTGCATACTAACGACGAAAGCGCTTATTGACCGGATAGAAAAACAGAGAAATTCCTATCGCCTGATGATTCCGGCCGTTGTGCTGCTGCTGGCCTGGGTCACGCCCGCTGTGGCCATAATTGATGGAATTGCCCTCCGCAATCCACCAGTGTTGAAAGATGTGATCGGCACATTTTCAAGACCCAATGTTACCCGCGCCTACAACATGCATGGCACCTACCCCAGTCTGGCTAACTACTATTCGCACCAGCCCCGACAGTATTTCTTCTATAAATACCTGGCCAGGTAGTTTTGGTAACAAACGTCAATGAACGTTTAAGAGAGAATGCTTGCCATATAGGTTGCAGACTGCCGAAGAGCAATGGGCCGCGAGGTTACAACATCTGATTTCGTTTATCTAAAACCACGGGCTTCAATCTGCCGTTTACCGGATGAAACAAGGCCAGTAAGGCCTCGTCATTCTTATGGAATCCAGCAATAAAACAGATAAAATTATTGAGGCCCGGATGAAACTCAGGCGTCGGTTTGAGGATAAAATGGCCCGGACGCCTTCTGTATCTGACCATTTGGAAGGACTGAAGAAACCGCGTGGTTCAGGGCCGGTCAATCGACATGGTATGCCCAGCGTACCGGTGGGACAAACCGTTACGGCTAAATGGCCTGTGCTTGATTTAGGCTACCAACCGGCTATTCCGCTCGACAAATGGCAACTGAACATCGATGGCGAGGTGGATAATCCCGTTCGACTGAAATGGGCTGATCTGATGGCCTTGCCGCAGGTGGAGGACACCAGCGATTTTCACTGCGTAACGACCTGGTCGCGGCTGAATGTTCCCTGGGTGGGTGTTCGGTTTATAGACCTGGCTGCTCTGGTTGACCCCAAGGGAACCGCTACACACGTGATGTGCTACGGCTACGATGGCTACTCGACCAATGTATCGCTTGAAGAAGCGCTAAAGCCCGACGTATTATTGGTACACACGGCCGACGGGCAGCCGCTGACCCGCGAACACGGTGGTCCGCTGCGGATGATTACACCTCAGCTTTATGCCTGGAAGGGAGCAAAATGGATTAAGCGCATTGAATTTTTAGCCAAAAATCAACTCGGTTTCTGGGAAGAACGCGGCTACTCCAACACGGCCTACCCCTGGCGAAATGACCGGTACTCGTAAAGGCAGTTTAATGGGGCAAAATCTCAGCCCGAAACCGACAGTGATGCATAGGCTGGCATAGTGTTATATTAGAATTACCTGTAACAGATTAATAAAGGGGATTTTCACAGAGTCTGGAATGCTTTTTTCAAACCATTCCATCTGGCTGCCTGTTAAAATTTCCCAGACGTTAACTTTGTATCTTATGGAAAACAATCAAAATGGTAATGGTCAGAATGATCAGATGCCCGGACCAGAATTTGGCGCCACTGGCCTGCAGTCGCATGACCACCCCGTCGACCAAACCCTGACTACCCGACAGGGGCATCCGCTGACCCATAACCAAAATGTTCGCACGATTGGCAACCGGGGGCCAACCACGCTGGAAAACTATCCGTTCCTCGAAAAAATCAGCCACTTCGACCGCGAACGCATTCCCGAACGCGTTGTTCACGCGCGCGGAGCTGGTGCCCACGGCGTATTTGAAGCCTATGGAACGGTTGGTGATGAGCCCGTGTCGAAATACACGCGTGCTAAACTGTTTCAGCAGAAAGGCAAGCAAACGCCGGTTTTTGTCCGGTTTTCGTCGGTAATCCATGGTGGGCATTCGCCCGAGACGCTCCGCGATCCACGTGGTTTTGCTGTGAAGTTCTACACGGAAGATGGCAACTGGGATCTGGTTGGCAACAATCTGAAGGTGTTCTTCATTCGCGATGCTATGAAGTTTCCTGATCTGGTACACGCATTTAAACCCGATCCGGTAACAAACCGGCAGGATGGCGAACGTATTTTTGATTTTATCAGCAATACGCCTGATGCCATGCACATGATTACGTTCCTGTTTTCGCCCTGGGGTATTCCAGCCAATTATCGGATGATGCAGGGATCAGGCGTGAACACTTATAAATGGGTGAATCAAGCTGGCGAAGCGGTGCTGGTTAAATACCACTGGGAGCCAAAGCAGGGTATCAAAAACCTGACTCAGGAAGAAGCCGAGCAGATTCAGGGAAAGAACTTTAACCACGCCACGCAGGATTTATACGATGCCATTGAAGCGGGCAACTTCCCGCAGTGGGAACTCCTGGTGCAGATCATGAGCGATGATGACCACCCTGAACTGGACTTCGACCCGCTCGATGATACGAAACTCTGGCCAGCCGACAAATTCCCCTGGTTACCGGTGGGTATAATGACGCTCAACAAGAATCCGGAAAACTATTTTCACGAGGTTGAGCAAGTGGCCTTTGGTACGGGTGTGCTGGTCGATGGACTGGATTTCTCCGACGACAAAATGCTGCAGGGCCGTACGTTCTCATATTCCGACACGCAGCGGTACCGAGTCGGAACAAACTACCTGCAACTGCCAATCAACGCGCCCAAAAAGCACGTAGCTACCAACCAGCGCGACGGACAGATGGCGTATCTGGTCGATACGGCTCCGAATCAGAACCGGCATATAAACTACGAGCCATCGTCGATGAACGGTCTGAAAGAAGCGCCCAAAACCGCTCCTGAGCATACACCTTATGTAGCGGGTAACCTGGTTCGCCAGCCCATCGACCGGACCAACAACTTCGCGCAGGCCGGTGAGCGGTACCGGATGTTTGAGGATTGGGAGCGTAACGATCTGATCAATAACCTGATTAGCGCTCTGAAGCCCGCCAAAAAGCACATTCAGGACAAAATGGTTGAACTGTTCAGCCAGTGTGATGAAGATTACGGTCGGCGGGTTCGGGAAGGGCTGCAGCAAGGAGCCAACGGCAACGGGCATTCAACCATTCAGGCCGATTTACAGGCCGACCAGGAGGTAGAAGCTATGGCACATTCAGCTCAGCCGTACTGATCGGTTTTGAGGTAAAAAAGATCAATAATAATGCAAATGTCCCGCTATGGCATGAACCGCCGATGCGGGACATTTCTGTTTATTCGTCCAGTATCAATTTTTGAAAACAGAACCACTTATGTCATTTTACTCATCCCGACCCGAAGACCTCCTGTTCGATGCCGCCCGCAAAGGGGACGTTGACTACGTAAAGCAGCTCATTCAGGAAAATGCCGATGTTAATACCACCGATGGAAAAGGCTTTACACCATTGATCATTGCTGCTTATGATGGGCATCTTGATACAGTAAAAGCATTACTGGAAGCCAAGGCCGACGTGAATGTGCAGGATGTTAGTGGCAACACTGCGTTGATGGGCGTTAGCTTTAAAGGCTACGTCGACATTGCGCAGTTGCTGATCGAACATGGCGCTGACCTGAATGCTCAGAATGGTAATGGTGGTACGGCCCTGATGTTTGCTACGCTGTTTGGCCGAAACCAACTGGTAAAACTCCTGCTTCAGCATGGAGCTGACACAACAATCCGGGATGTTCGGGGTTTAACGGCACTCGATTTAGCCATACAGCAGGGCAATCAAGAAGCAATGCCGTTGCTGCAAAATCATCAATAACGTCCGGCATACAATTCATCATAAAAAAGACCCTTCCACAGTCGGAGGGGTCTTTTTTATGATGAATTGTATATGAGAAATTAGGCCGTCTTTTTAGTCGTTTTCGACTTAGTCGAACTCGAACTGCTTTTCTTGGACGAAGAACCCTTCTTGGCTCCACCACCCGGAGTGCCGTCAAGCGAGTTGATCCAGACGGCTAATTTCATAGCGTCTTCCTTAGGCACCTGTTTCATGGGGGCCATTGGCGGGTAGCCCGGCCAATTGGCCGGTACGGGATTGTAGATCAGGTTGACAATCTCTTCGTTTGAGTAGTTCTTCTTGGCAACGTCGGCATAAGCGGGGCCAACCAGCCGCTGATTGGGACGATGGCAGGCAATACAGGTATATTTGCTCATCAGCGCGTTCATCTCGGCCGGGATGTCGCCCGAGGGAGCCTGTGCGTTGACGTTGAGCGAGGCTACAGTCAGCGCAACCGTAGCAAGGAGGAATCCAAACGATTTTTTCATGAGAATCGGGTAAGCAATTGATTGATAAAATAGAGAAACAACAGGTTGGGACAAGCCCGACAAAAATAGGTGGTTCCGGTTGATAAGCCAATCCAGACTTAGCATTTTCCTATTAAACTACCGTTTGACAATTGTTTCCCGAAATCGTTTAAAATTTATTTATAAATAATGCAAATGCAGCCGCCAATCGACCGATTTTCAGGACACGCCACCCTGTATGCGCAGTATCGCATCGACTACCCGGATGAACTGTACGACTTCATCCTGCGGGCTGTGCCTCAACGTACTAGTGCCTGGGACTGTGCCACGGGTAACGGCCAGGTGGCGGGTGCACTAGCCGACCGGTTTAACCAGGTCGAAGCAACAGATATTAGTGAAACGCAATTAATAATGGCCGTTCAGAAGCCGAACATCCGTTACCAGATCAGCCCTGCCGAACAAACGCCCTTCGCCGATCATACGTTCGACCTGATCACCGTAGCGCAGGCGCTGCACTGGTTTGATGTGGATGCGTTTCATCGTGAAGTGGGTCGCGTGGCCAAGCCCGGTGCCGTCATTGCCGAATGGGGATACGGTCTCGTGCAGATTTCACCTGATCTCGACGCCATCCTACTTGATTTTTATCGCAATCGCATTGGGCCCTATTGGGACCCACAACGGAAGTACATTGATAACGCTTATGCTACGTTACCTTTTCCATTTGCCAATGCTCAACTTGGCGAATTTGTGGCTCGGCGACACTGGACGCTGGATCGGTTTCTGAACTACCTGCGGACCTGGTCAGCTGTACGGCAGTACATCCACGAAAATGAAGAGGACCCGGTTGTCAGCTTAGGCGATAGGATAAAGCCACTTTGGGGAAGTGGTGAGCAGGAAGTCTTGTTTCCTGTTTTCCTCAGGATGGGGCATCTTTAATCTCTATGCTTCCCAAACTACGCGCATCACTTTACCCCGCACACCAATGGTCTGGAAAAACTCTAACCAGTGCAATTGCTGTGGGCCGAGATGGTCAGTGGGTGATTTAACTTCCACAAAATCATATTCACCCCGGTCGTTCCAAATCAGCAAATCGGGAAAGCCGCGCGTATGCTCGCGGACGTTACGGGCCATTTCGAGCAAGATAAGCCTGAGCTGGTCAATGTCCAGTAGTTCGATCATGCGGTGCACAAGCGCCATCAATTCATCCGACCAATCTACGAGTACGTTGGTAATGCCGTATTTGGCGTTGAACATCCGACCTGTATGCACGCGCCAATCGTCTCTAGTGCCGAGGTCGGTAAGCCGCTTTTTGAGTAGGCCTTCGCGCTTTAAATAGAAATCGGGCAGGTAAAAGTCTGACGGGGCACGTTGCAGCGGGTGATGTATGGCCGATACGTTAGCGTCGTAGATGATATCCCAAAACACCAGCCCGAACAGCCCGCGCCAGGGATAATTTTCGGTGAAAGCTGCGTCGTAGCCCTGCTCTAAATAATGGTTCATAACCCCAGCCTCAACGTGGTGGCGATAGGCAGCCGGGATATCCACGCTTTCGGCATCAGACAGGAAACGCGTGGTGGCTTTTCGGGATTTTTTCTTCGCACCCGCGCTCAGGATTTTCTCGCGGAAGTCATTGGCAAAATAACGTTCTTCAGCATTGAGAGGCTTCACCGCAATTTCATCGCATAAAGCCAGTGCTTCGTCAATCGACCCGTTTTTGAATAGCAGCCGGACACGCCGTTCCCGCGCCGGCACCCGGTCCGAAAGCTCATATACGGACAGAGCCTGTTCAGGCAGTTTTTGCCGTTCCAGAAACGCGCCTACCCGGCAAACCAGTTTCTGATAACCGGGAATAGCAATTTCAGTCAGTTCGGGGCGCGTTTCGTTCCAGTTCAGAAACCAGTTGTAGATATCATCGGCCGGTGCTTCCGCAGTTTTGAGTTCGTAAAATTCCTCATTCGTCAGTGAAATCAAGAGCTTATCCTCTACCTCTTTACGCGTGCGGAAACGAGCCGTCATTTTACTCTCGTCGTAGCGCTCAAAGTTGACCATACCAAGGTCGCGCACGACGAAGTCAGTCATACTACCGCCCCGATTACCAAAAAACAGGAACTTGACCATCATACCCTCGGCCTCGAAGTTCATTTTTACGACCGTTTCTCGGGTAGTAAGGCTTGTGACAATCTCGGCAAAATTCAATTCCTGCAGCGCGTAGTGCACTACGCCCTCTTTCTTTTCTTTGTTGAGCGCCCGCACTTCTTCCGACTCTAATGGCAGCAACTCAATGAGTTCAGGCTTTGTGAACACACCGAGCGCTTCGTTTCCCAGGCTCTGGTGGTGTGCCGACAACCGTTCGATAAACCCATTAATCAGCAACTCGCCCACTGCGGCCGGTAGGTCATTAATTTCGCGATATTGCAATTTATTGACTCTAAAGAACAGTCCTTTGCGGTTACTAATGCGTACGTAGAGACACTGGGCATCGAGGCTCAGCGTCTCAAACCGGCGCACGAAATCCCACTCAGCTTCGTTCAGTAAACCACCGTACAGGCGCTTGACAAAGTCCAGCACGTACTGAAAATTGTCGAGGTAGTAACGGGGTGTCAGTAAG
>DATHAW010000366.1:0-4069 GCA_035296465.1 Spirosoma sp. | reverse complement strand
ATCAATGAAAATGGCCGCTTCGGGATATCCTGAAGCGGCCATTTTCATTGATACACCGTTTATTGCGGCAAGGGCATATCCTGCCAATCGTCATCCGTAAGTTTAATGGTCGCAGCGAGCACATTTTCTTCGAGGTGTTTCACCGCCGACGTACCGGCAATGGGGAGCATCACCGGCGATGCCGCCAGCAGCCAGGCCAGCGCAATCTGGTAGTCGGTGGCCCTATGGCGTTTGGCCACGGTATGAATGGCCTCCTCTGCTTTCAGATTGCCCGCACTGAGCGGATACCACGGTATAAAGGCGATGTTGTTTTCTTCGCAGAACTTCAGGGTTGAATTCCAGCGCTGCTGACCGAAATTGTACAGGTTCTGCACCGACACCACCTCGAAATAGGCCTGTGCCTGTTTGATCTGGTCGACGCTTACTTCGGAGAGACCAATGTGCCGAATTTTACCCACCTGCTGCATCTCCTGCAAAAACCCTAAATACTCGTCAGCGGGCACTTTATCGTCGAAGCGGTGTAATTGGTAAAGGTCAATGCGGTCGAGCTTCAGCCGTTTCAGGCTTCCGTCCAGCGCTTCCTGCAGGTGTCTACGGCTCCCATCTACGGGCCATTGGTTGGGACCGGTGCGGAGCAGTCCGCCTTTGGTGCCAATGACCAGCCCATCGGGATACGGGTACAGCGCTTCAGCAATGAGTTCCTCTGATACGTACGGTCCGTAGCTATCGGCGGTGTCGATGAAGTTGATTCCCAGGTCAAGGCAGCGTTTGAGCACCCGAATGGCCTCGTCATGATCTTTAGGTGGCCCCCAAATTCCGTCGCCGGTGATGCGCATGGCACCGTAGGCCATCCGGTTGACCGTTAAATCACCACCAAGCGTAATGGTGCCGGCCTGCGTTGCCGGTTGAATGGTTTGTGTTTGCATGACAGCGTCTGTATTTTTCGGAGTTTATACTACGACTGCCCGCCTGCACAAACTGTTTAAAATTCAACGTTTCTCCATTCCGTCCAGTACCCGGCGAATTACGTTGGCCCGCTGCATAAAGTCGAGCGAGGTAGCCACGTTCTGATCATCGATTACCTGCTTAAACTGTTGCAGAAACTCAATGTATGCGGCCAGCGCGTCGGATACGTTGGCACGGTTCTGATCGAAGATGGGTGCCCACATCTGGGGCGAACTTTTGGCCAGCCGGACCGTGCTGCTAAAACCCGTGCTGGCCATATCGAAAATGGCCTGCTCGTCTTTTTCCTTTTCGAGCACCGTTAGCCCGAGCGCAAACGCACTGATGTGGCTCAGGTGCGAAACATAGGCCAGGTGCAGGTCATGTTCCTGGGGGGTCATGTAAAACAACCGCATCCCAACGTCGCGAAACAGGCTTTCGGCCAGCGTCAAGCTGTCGGGAAGGCTTTTTTCGCGGTCGCAGATGATGAGGTTTTTGCCCGACAGCAGCTCCCGGAAAGCCGCCCCCGGACCAGAGTTTTCGGTGCCGGCCATGGGGTGAGCCGCCACAAACTGGTCTCGTTTCGGGTGTGCGTCCGCTACGCTGCAGATCAGTTCCTTCGTCGAGCCTAGGTCCAGTACCGTAGCACCCGGCGGCAGGTGATCGAGCACCGTTGGCAGGAGATCAACGATGGTGTTAACGGGCGTAGCGAGCACAACCAGCGTACTCTGAGACACGGCTTCAACCAGCGGCAACACCTCGTCGACAATTCCCTTCGCCAGAGCCAGTTGCCCGTTCACCGGCGACGCATCAACGCCAACAAACCGGATTTTGGGGTATTTCTCGCGGATGGCCAGTGCCAATGAACCACCCAGCAGGCCGATGCCAATGATGGAAAGAGTCATAACAGGATCATGATTGATAAGCGATGAACAGGGGTGAACTGCGGAATACTCCTCATCTTTTGTCCTTTGTTCTCCATACAGCCTCCCAAATCCGCTCTTTCGGCACACACAGCGATACCCGGACGTAGCGGCCGCCTTTTGGACCGAAAATAGAGCCGGGTGCGATGAAAACGTGTTTCTGCACCAGCAGTTCATCGACCAGCGCTTCGGAGGAGGCTACCGAATCGGGTAATTTGGCCCACAGAAACAGGCCTTCCTGATCGTTGGTGTACGTGCAGCCGAGGGCATCCAGCAGGGCTTTAGCGGCATCAAGCCGGTCTTCGTATACGGCGTTTCGCTGGCGGTGCCAGTCGTCCGGGTTGCTCAGCGCTTCTACAGCGGCCTGCTGCACGGCCAGAAACATACCCGAATCGATGTTGCTTTTGATGGCCAGCACCGCATCGACGTACGGTTTTGCTCCCGCCAGCCAGCCTATGCGCCAGCCGGCCATGTTATGCGATTTGCTCATTGAATTCAGCTCAACAGCCACGTCCTTTGCGCCATCGATAGCCAGCAGACTAATCGGAGGCTTCTTATTCAGAATTAAACTGTATGGATTGTCATGGCAGAGCAGCACCCGATGCTCATGCGCGAAATGAACTGCCCGCTCAAACAGCGATCGGGTGGCGGGGGCACCGGTTGGCATGTGCGGATAATTCAACCAGATGAGCTTCGTTTTCCCGGCCGTCGGGGTTTGAGCGACCAGGTCGGCCATTGCCCTCCAGTCGGGCTGCCAGCTTTCGCCGGGGGCACCCCGTTCCAGCAGTGGGTATTCGCTTACGGTAGCCCCCACCATTTGACTCACGGCGCGGTAAGCCGGATACCCCAGTTCAGGCACCAGAACGCGGTCTCCCTCGTTGAGGAAAGTCAGCGACAAGTGCGTAATGCCTTCTTTGGAGCCAATCAGCGGTAATATTTCCGTCTCCGGATCGAGCGCAACCCCGTATGTCTGATTATAAAAGCGGGCAATGGCCGCCCGAAACGCCGGAATCCCCCTGTAAGACTGGTACCCGTGGGCATTGGGTTGCCGTACCGTCGTGGTCAGGGCATCGAGAGTGGTCTCCGAGGGCATCATATCAGGGTTGCCAATCCCTATGTTTATTACATCGTGACCAGCCGAAATAAGCTGGCGGACTTCGGCTAATTTGACAGAAAAATAGTACTCCTGCGTTTGGTCGGCACGGTGGGCCAGGGGAATTATCACGTTCGGGTCAGGCCGCCGACGCGGCCAGGGTTTTTTACGGGATTAAACAGATTGACAGGGTTAGCCTGCCGCTGTAACAAACGGCAAAGATAAGACCGAAGTGAATCTGGTTTAGCTAATCGCGTACCACACTCGCCCCCTACCGCACTAATTCATCGGCAAATTTGAGGTACTGCGCCCAGTCGTAGTCCGTTACGTCGTGCTTGCCGGTTCGGTTATGATACCGGATAGTTTGTCCAACGGGCTGGTTCACACCTGGAAATGACACCGTTCCCAGTCCCATTTTTCCGAAGAGTTTATAAGCGGGTTCAGCGGCAAGTGCACCCATAAACTCACCTTTCGGGTCGGACCACTGATCGCCGTCGGCACTGGCTACGTAGAGCGGACGGGGCGCAATCAGGGCCAGAAACTCGTGCTGATCGACGGGCAACCCAGCTACGTTCTGATTATAGGTTCTGTAGCGGCCCGTGAACCAGTGCGGGAAACTGGTATTGAGCCGCTCAACGGTTTCGCCATACCACCGCCGGGCCAAAGCCGCCCCCCCTTCGCCTGACTCATTCGAGACCACGGCCGCAAACCGCTCGTCCTGCGCCCCAGCCCACAGGGCCGCTTTCCCAATGCGCGAGTGGCCCATAAGAACTACGCGTTTAGCGTCGATGGAAGGGTCTGTCTGAAGGTAGTCCATGATACGGCTCATGCCCCAGGCCCACGCGCCAATGGCGCCCCATTCGCTGGCCTGGGCCTGGCTATCTCCATAGCGGGCCGTGTCGCCCAGCACCGACCGGATGCCGGTGCGCCAGCCCGTGGGGTGGTCGGGTTCAATATCGCCGTAGTAAGCGGTTGCCAGGGCGTAGCCCCGCTTCAGAATGGTTGCTACTGGCCAGCGCCGTTCCTGCATACCACGGGCTTTTTCGGTTGCCCGATTGTTCAACGAAACCCCGCCATCACCCGTAGAGACCCACTGCGTCGAAAGGGGAAT
>DATHAW010000365.1:0-7631 GCA_035296465.1 Spirosoma sp. | reverse complement strand
GAGACCGACCGTCCAGGCTGAAAAAACGGTTTCGCCCATGCGCAAAATAAACGTCCGGATGGATTCGGATTCGTTGAATGCGCCCAGTTCCGCATCAAGCATCCTGACTCTTTCCGTCAGGGGCAGGTCGTCGATCAGCACCTGCATGGTTTGGTAAACCGCTCTCGGAATCAAGTTGTCGAGCAGTTCGAGCGCATTGGCCCGGCGTTCACGAGCTGGGTGGCCTACGCCCAGCCTGGCTCCGGCTATGGTCTCGGAGTCATATAGCTGTGTTAAGACATCGAATAGTCGCTGCAGTAATACCATCAGCTCGTAGTCGAGGGTACTGACTAGTTCCGGGTCTGTCAGGCTGCCATGTAAGAGTCGGTGCGCCAGGGCAATTTCGTCGTTGAGCAGGAGTCGGAACAAAGTATCGTCGCTGGTTACGTTCGGGAACCGGCGCAGCCCCCGCAATGCTGCACCCCGTATCGACAGATCTGGACAAGAGGCTAATTCGTTCAGTAACCGGCGGCTCTCGGGCGTGTGGATGGCGCCACAGATAGCCGCAATCCGTTCGGTCAGCAATCGGTTTGTTGTTGGCAATTTCGTCCGTAATGCTCCCACTACGTCAGCACCCCGTATTTTCAGTGCACTGACTACGTCCCGGCCAATGCCGTTATCGGTTAGGTGATCGACCAGGAAATGGATTAGTTCAGGATTGGGCAATTGTCCGGCTGCCGCAATAGCGGCTTTGCTTATTCTGCCATTTGGGCTTGTCAGCCGTTGTGTTACCAGGGGGGCAAATTCGGTCAGGTGCAGCATCCCGATCAGTTTCAGCGCCCGTTCCTGATGAGAAGGATCCGGATCGTTAATCAGGCTAGACAGGCTTTGGCGGCCGGCTGGATTATGGGGGGTCAATTCAAGAATACCGTGGATGGCCCCCAGCCGGATGTTCAGATCGGTATGATTTAGCAGAGGAGCCAGTTCACCGGGTTCGGCGCTGATGCGTCGGCTCAGCAGGTAGGCGGCCTGCCTGCGTAGTCCTGGTTCGGCATCGGTCAAGGCTACGTAGGTTAGCGAACGAACCGGCACACCATGATCCTGATCGGTCAGGAGGGCCAGTGTCCGGCGACGAACGGCTGCCTCAGGATGCTGAAGCAGGGCCGGTAGCTGGGGGGTAAGTTCGTCGGGGCTGTGCGAACCGATCCAGCCCATAGCCGTCACTACCTCGGTTGGGTTATTACTGCTCAACTGCCGGAGCATACTCGTTTTAGCAGCCGTGGGCATAGCCAGTTGATCGCGTTCCAGAAACCGTCGGCCAATGGCGTCATTGAGTTCATGCATGTAGTGCTGATACGTCCGGCGCAGCAGGTAAAAAGCTCCGCCCATCAGCACCAGCCAGACAAACGGCATAGCCCGTTCAAGCGCACTACTGGCATGCATGGCCCAGATCATCAGGCCTGCCAGACCTAAACCAAGCGGTTCATACAGACCCTTGGCCAGCGTGTGTCCTTTCAGTCGCTGCGGGGGCGACAGGGGTTGAAACAAGACTAAAAACACGGGATCGAACAGCGACCGGCGTACTACCTCGAACACTAAATAGAGAATGCAGTAGTAGACCAGCAACACGGCCACTTCAACGCCCATTTGTCTCAGGACAATCAGTCCGACCAGCCCAGCCAGAGCTACTAACGGGAGCAGCAGTAGTGACCGGCGCACCCCAAATTTATCGAGCACAGCGCCTGACAGCAGCAGTTTAACCACCATGGCCAAACCGTAGGTCAGCGCCAGCACGTAGCTAACGTACTTGATTACGTCGGATTGATCATGAAACCGGAGTTTTATGTTGACGAAAAAATTGTACTCGATCTCAATGGCCACGGCTGCCAGTAACGTCAGGCTCAAGCACATCAGAAAAATGAGTTCACTGCCGCCAAACTGCTTTCCCACAAACCGCGATGGCTCGCGCCGGGCGGATGGTCCAACACTTCGGCGCGCCGGGCGGTGGGCCGCGTGAACTTCGTGGGACTTGACCGTTAGTTGCAGGGTATAGAAAGCCGCCAGAAAAGCGACGAATGCCACCAGCACCAGCAGCAAAATGCCCGTGTGTGCGTGAACGAAAGCCGCCAGAATGGCCCCCAGGGCCTTAGCGGGCATGTCCCCCGAACTAATGACACTGAACAGCCGCTTACTTTGGCGGGTATCGAACACCACCGCCGATACACCCCAGAACTCCAGGTTCGTAAGTAGGTAAATAACCCGGTAGCCAACCATAATTGCCACCGCAGCCGCTACCGAATGCCCAAACGCCACCAGCACTCCCACCACAACAGTCATGGCCGTAACGCTCAGCAGAACGCGGATGGCCAGGCTGCTCAGCAGTATGTGATGTTCGTAGTAGCCATATAGCTTACCAACGGCAATCATCGCCACCGCCGACAGGACGTAGGCCAGGGGCAGACTCGTTTCCGGATGGTTTTCGAGCAGGATAGCGTTGGCCGCTACGTAGACGAGTATGGTGCCGACACCCAGCAGGAAGTTATGGACAAAAAACAAGCCAACTGTGCGGGCTTCCTCAGGTCGGACACCCAACGCACGTTGCCAGCGTTGGGCGAATAGCGAAGCAGAAGACGTGGTGGTTCCAACGTTCATGATTGGCGTTAATGGCGCAAAGGAGAGTCAAATATAAGCACCAACGGCCTAATGCGCTGACAACAAAATGGCCGCCCTGCGCAGGGCGGCATTTCCGAAGTAGGTAAAGGATGACCTTTTGCCTGTAGTGTTGTATAATGTATGTCATTCCTTAGCCATTGCGAGCAAACCGAGACAGCCAGTGCCGGGCCTTGACCTGACAAGTCAACCAAACCGGCCCGAATGCTGTTGTCTTCAATAACGGCGTCGCTACCAAGGTATAGTAGGATAAAAACCATAATTTTTACGGTTAAGTGTTTAGCCGATACGCTACCTTTGCGAGTCAAAACAACGACGCGCCCCCGTCATGGACCAGTTTTCATACATTGCCAATTCCGACGCGGCTTACGTAGATCAATTGTATCAGTCTTACAAGCAAGACCCTCAATCAGTTGACGAAAGCTGGCGGCAATTTTTTAAAGGATTCGAGTTCTCGTTGACCTACGGCGAAACCGCCAATGGCAACAAAACAAATACCACCGCAACCAATGGTACTTCTGCCAACGGTGCCGCTGCCAAAACGAATGGCCAGGCCGTTAAGCCAGTCGATGCCAGCCACGCTGAGAAAGAAGTGTCCGTTGCCAGCCTGATCAAGGCATACCGGTCGCGGGGTCACTTGCTGGCCAAAACGAACCCGCTTAAAGCACGCAAGGACCGGCAGCCCCGCGTGGACCTGCCCGACTACGCCCTGACCGAAGCCGATCTGGACACTACATTTGAGTCGGGTAAACTGCTGGGTATTGGCCCCGCTACGCTCCGTACCATCATGGAGTCGCTGAGTAAGATTTACGCGGGCAACATCGGCTTCGAGTACATGTACATCCGTGAGATGGACGTGAAAAACTGGCTGCGTAACAAGATTGAGAAAGAAGCGCTGGCCTTTACACCAACAATCGATGAGAAAAAGCGTATTCTCGAAAAACTAAACGAAGCCACCGTTTTTGAAAACTTTCTGGCAACCAAGTACCTGGGTCAGAAACGGTTTTCGCTCGAAGGCGGTGAGTCGACCATTCCGGCCCTGGATGCCATCATCAGCCAGGCGGCTGACATGGGTGTTGAGGAAGTGATGATTGGGATGGCCCACCGGGGACGGTTAAACGTTCTGTGCAATATTCTGGGTAAATCCTACGAAGCCATTTTCGACGGATTTGAGGGCAACGTACCCGAGCAGGTCCACGGTGACGGCGACGTGAAATATCACCTGGGCTACGCCAGCCTGACCGAAACCAAATCGGGTAAGCAGATTAGTGTGAAACTGGCTCCCAACCCGTCGCACTTAGAAGCTGTCAATCCGGTTGTCGAGGGGTTCGTGCGGGCGCAGGCCGACGAGGAATACGCCGGTGACTTCACCAAAATCATGCCGATTCTGATCCATGGCGATGCGGCCGTGGCTGGACAGGGTGTTGTTTATGAGGTCACCCAGATGGCCAAACTGGCAGGGTATCAAACCGGGGGCACGGTCCATTTTGTCATTAACAACCAGGTGGGCTTTACCACCGATTTTGAAGACGCCCGGTCGTCTATTTACTGCTCCGACGTTGCTAAAATAATCGATGCGCCCATTTTTCACGTCAATGGCGACGATCCGGAAGCGGTTATTTTCTGCGCTAAACTGGCCGTTGAGTTTCGCGAGAAATTCAACCGCGATGTGTTCATTGACATGGTCTGCTACCGGCGCTACGGTCATAACGAATCCGACGAGCCAAAATTCACGCAGCCGACCATGTATAGCATCATTGAAAAGCACGCCAACCCACGCGAGCTCTACAACAAGCTGCTTATTGAACGGGGTGACGTGGATGCCGAGCTGGCCACGCGCATGGATACCGAGTTCAAGAAACAGTTGCAGGACCGGCTCGACCGGGTAAAGCAAAAAGCGGAGATTCCGTATAAGCCCCTGCGACTGGACCTGGACTGGGCCGAACTGCGGTTTAGTGAACCCGCTGATTTCGATCAGTCCCCCGAAACGGGTGTTCCTGCCCAAACCCTGGAAACTATTGGCAAGGCATTGGTTAAATTGCCCGAGGGTTTCAAGCCACTAAAGCAGATCGAGAAACTGCTGAAGGACCGGCAGACGATGCTCACCGACACGAAAAGCGTGAACTGGGGTACGGCTGAGTTGCTGGCTTATGGGTCGCTGCTGGTAGAGGGCAGGCCGGTTCGGCTGAGCGGTCAGGATGTGCAGCGTGGCACGTTCTCGCACCGTCATGCCGTGCTGCACGATGCCGAAACCAACCTGTCGTACTCGTCGCTCGATTTTATTCAGGACGGCCAGCAGAAGTTTCAAATATATAACTCACTACTATCGGAGTACGGGGTGCTTGGCTTTGAGTACGGCTACGCCATGGCTAATCCGCACGCGCTGGTTATCTGGGAAGCCAAGTTCGGTGATTTCTCGAACGGCGCTCAGTTAATTATCGACCAGTTTATTGCGGCTGCCGAGTCAAAATGGGGTATTCAGAACGGAGTGGTTCTGCTGTTGCCACACGGCTACGAAGGGCAGGGACCAGAACACTCTAACGCCCGCCCCGAACGCTACCTGCAGCTTAGTGCGGAGCAGAATATGGTAGTGGCCAACATCACAACACCCGCTAATTTTTTCCACCTGATGCGCCGGCAACTGGCGTGGCAATTCCGTAAGCCCCTGGTGGTTATGTCGCCCAAGTCACTGCTTCGGCATCCCAAGTGTGTTTCTCCGCTGGACGAACTCACCAAAGGTCATTTCCAGGAAGTATTGGGCGATTCGTATGCTGACGCAAAGAAGGTGAAACGGGTGCTTCTCTGCTCGGGCAAAATCTATTACGACTTGCTCGACAAGCAGCAGGCCGATCAGCGCGATGACGTTGCTATTGTCAGGCTGGAGCAGTTGGCCCCACTGCCGGTAAAGCAACTGGAAGCTGTATTGAGCAAATACAAGAAAGCAGAACTGCTTTGGATTCAGGAAGAGCCCGAAAATATGGGATATTGGGGCTATCTGCTGCGCGTCATGGCGGGCCAGCACCCCGCTGCGTCTTTGACCTTGCGCCTTGTTTCGCGTAAGGCCGCTGCTTCTCCCGCTACCGGTTACGCCAAAATACACACCCAGGAACAAGCCGACATCGTTCGGAGAGCGTTTGACTAAACTTAGTTGTGAGTTGTACGTGCATGAGTAGTAAGTCTTTTAGTCCTGTACTTATTGCTTATAACTTGCAACTTGCGCACTTACAACTGATAATATGGCTGTTGACATGAAAATCCCCGCCGTGGGGGAATCAATTACCGAAGTAACGGTCGGTACGTGGTACAAAAAAGAAGGTGATCAGGTGAAGATGGACGATGTCCTGTGTGGACTCGATTCTGACAAAGCGACCTTTGAATTAACGGCTGAAGCCGATGGTATCCTGCACATTCTGGCTCAGGAAGGCGACGTATTGCCCATTGGGGCTAGCATCTGTACCATTGACAATGGCGCTGCTGCCCCCGCGACACCCACCGCGCCCGAAACGGTTAAAACGGAAGCACCTGCTGCGGCCACGGCTTCTGTTCAGCCAGCGGCTGCAACACCCGCATCAGATCCAACGCCCTCACTTCAACCTGTGGCGGAACCGGCCCAGTTGGGCAAATCCGCCGGTGGCACCAATGTGATTGAAATGAAGGTTCCCGCGGTTGGTGAGTCTGTTACAGAAGTAACTATTGCCTCGTGGAGTAAAAAAGACGGCGATCAGGTTGCCCTGGACGAAGTGCTGTGCGAACTCGAATCCGACAAGGCTACGTTTGAACTTCCGGCTGAAGCCGCTGGCACGTTACGTATTGTGGCGCAAGCCGGCGAAACCCTGGCCATAGGCGCCTTAATTGCCAGAATTGAAGCAAGTGCCGCTGCTACTACGTCTGCGCCAGCCTCGCAACCGGCCCCGGCCCAGCCCGCTCAGCAGACACCCGTTGCCGAACCAGCCCAGAATGGGCAAAATAACGGCTATGCGGCCAATTATCCGTCGCCCGCTGCCGCCAAAATTTTGGATGAAAAAGGTGTTTCTGCACAGCAGGTTCAGGGCACTGGTGTAGGCGGCCGCATAACGAAGGACGATGCCATGAAAGCAGCACCCACTCCGGCGCAACCGGCGCAGCCTCAACCCACTCCGGCAGCAGCTCCTGCCCCGGCACAGACGCCCGCAGCACAGCCTGCACCAGCTCCGGTCATGGCGGGCGAACGCGCACAGCGTCGTGAGAAAATGACGTCGCTACGCCGGACTATCGCCCGGCGACTCGTAGCCGTTAAGAACGAAACGGCCATGCTAACTACCTTCAACGAGGTAGACATGAAGCCCGTGATGGACTTGCGCAACAAGTATAAAGACAAGTTTAAGGAGAAAAACGGCGTTGGACTTGGCTTCATGTCGTTCTTCACGAAAGCGGTTTGCATTGCGCTCAGGGAGTTCCCGGCTGTGAATGCTCAAATTGATGGTGACAACATCGTCTATAATGACTTCTGCGACGTATCGATTGCCGTATCGACGGACCGTGGGCTAGTGGTGCCGGTTATTCGGAACGCTGAGCAGTTGAGTTTTGCACAGATCGAGAAGGAAATTGTTCGCTTGGCTGGCCTTGCCCGCGACAACAAGCTGACCATTGAGCAAATGACCGGTGGTACGTTTACCATCACAAATGGTGGCACGTTCGGGTCAATGCTATCAACGCCCATCATTAACGCTCCCCAGTCGGCCATTTTGGGGATGCACAACATCGTAGAGCGGGCGGTGGTCGTTAATGGCGAGATTGTGATCCGGCCCATTATGTACGTGGCTCTGTCATACGATCACCGCATCATCGATGGAAAAGAATCGGTTAGTTTCCTCGTCCGGGTAAAGCAAATACTGGAAGACCCCGCCCGAATGCTGTTCGATATGTAGCGTTAAAAAGTATAATTACCAAATAGAACGGGGAGCAACTCTACTGCAGTAGAGTTGCTCCCCGTTCTATTTGGT
>DATHAW010000364.1:0-2900 GCA_035296465.1 Spirosoma sp. | reverse complement strand
CAGCACCAACCGCATCGGCACAGCCTTTCAGTTAGATACGTTTGTGCCACAGATTGCCGTGGGAACAGGCGTGGGGCTTCGGCTTGACTTTTCCTTCTTCCTGATTCGGCTCGACGGTGGTATCAAAGTATGGGACCCGGCCCGCGTAAACTTCAACCCGCGCGAGGGCGGCCAGATGGACCCACGCTTTATCCTGCCCGAATTTTCACTACGTCGGCTCACAAGGGGCTCCAACCCACTGGTCATCAACTTTGGCATCGGCTATCCGTTCTGATTATAACAGCCCATTGATAAGCTGGCTGGTTTAAACAAATTTAACGACCGTATGTCTGCCAAAATGACAGCGTTTCTGGACCTTTCTTTGTAAATTTGTTTTTTACAAATAGCTAACCTTTACCTGTTGAGCGATGAGCTGATTCGCTTTCGCCAGAAACCAATACGCCGGCCTTGATTGGCCAACATCATTATTTATGGAACGCTTCTCCGAATTAACGATACTTCAACCTGCTGATAAAGAACCGATTGATCTGCCGCGCACCTTAGAAGAGGAAGTTGCAGTCGGCAAAAAACGACTCTACATCGAGAGTTATGGTTGCCAGATGAACTTCGCCGACAGTGAGGTCGTAGCCGCCGTGATGCGCAATGCAGGTTTTGCCACAACAGCGTCCGCCGAAGATGCCGACCTGATTTTTCTGAACACCTGCGCTATCCGCGATAACGCCGAGCAGAAAGTTCGGCACCGGCTCAAGCACCTCACTGGTCTCAAACGGCAGAAACCCGGACTGCTGGTCGGGATGCTCGGCTGCATGGCCGAACGTCTGAAAACCCAGTTGCTGGAAGAAGAGAAAGTAGTTGATATTGTGGCTGGTCCTGATGCGTACCGCGATATTCCTAGATTAGTGGAGGAAGCCGAATCGGGGCAAAAAGCGGTAAACGTCTTTCTGTCGCGGGAAGAAACCTACGCCGACATTGCGCCCATTCGTCTGAACTCCAACGGCGTAACGGCCTTCGTGTCCATTATGCGGGGCTGCGACAACATGTGTAGTTTCTGCGTCGTGCCGTTCACGCGTGGCCGCGAACGCAGCCGCGATCCGCACAGCATCGTCCGCGAAGCGCAGGATCTTTTTGACCGCGGCTATCGCGAAGTAACTCTTCTGGGGCAAAACGTAGATAGTTATAAATGGGAAATGGTCACTTTTGCCCATCTTCTCGAACAGGTTGCCAAAATCCATCCAGAGCTACGGGTCAGGTTCAGTACCTCGCACCCCAAAGACATTACCGATGAGGTGCTCCACACGATGGCCCGCCACGACAACATCTGCAAATACATTCACCTGCCCGCTCAGAGTGGCAACAGCCGGGTGCTGAAGTTGATGAACCGGACGTATGACCGGGCGTGGTACATAGAAAAAATAAACAGCATCCGCCAGATTCTGGGTGAGAACTGTGGTATCTCAACCGACATGATTTCGGGGTTCTGCACCGAAACCGAAGCCGAACACCAGGACTCGCTGTCACTGCTGGATTTCGTGCGCTATGACTACGCGTATATGTTTGCCTATTCGGAGCGGCCCGGTACGCTGGCTGCCAAAAAGTACGCTGACGATATACCAGAGGCTATAAAAAAACGACGGCTGAGCGAAATTATCGACCGGCAGTTAGCGCATTCAGCCGAGCGCAACCAGCGCTACGTTGGTCAGGTACAGCGCGTCCTGATCGAAGGGCCGTCCAAGCGTTCGGCAGACTTCCTGAGCGGCCGGAACGATCAAAACAAAATGGTCGTGTTTCCTAAAGGTAATTTACAAAAAGGCCAGTACGTCAATGTGTTAGTAACCGAATGTTCATCGGCTACGCTACGTGGCGAAGTAGTTTAGTTTGTGGTTTATCAGTAAACCAGTCCAAATACCACAAACAATGATTGAATGAATAACCAGGAAATACTCAGCGTCAAGCAACGCTTCGGCATAATTGGGAACGCGCCCGCGCTTAACTACGCCATCAACGTAGCCATGCAGGTTGCCGCAACCGATCTCACCGTGTTAATTACGGGTGAGAGTGGCAGCGGTAAAGAATCGTTTTCCAAGATAATCCACAGCCTGAGCGCCCGCAAACACGGGCAGTTTATTGCCATCAACTGTGGAGCCATCCCAGAGGGGACTATTGACTCCGAACTCTTCGGCCACGAAAAAGGCTCGTTTACGGGTGCTGTCGACTCCCGAAAAGGCTATTTCGAGACAACCAACGGCGGCACGATCTTCCTGGATGAGATTGGCGAGATGCCGCTTGGAACACAGGCCCGGTTGCTGCGGGTGCTGGAAAACGGCGAGTTCATCCGCGTTGGCTCGTCGAAAACGCAGAAAACAGACGTGCGGGTGGTGGCAGCTACCAACGTCAACCTGATGGATGCCGTAGATAAGGGTAAGTTTCGGGAGGACCTTTACTACCGACTCAATACGGTGCCTATCTACGTTCCGCCCCTGCGCGAACGCGGCACCGACATCGAGTTGTTATTTCGCAAGTTCACAACCGATTTTGCCGAACGGTACCGCATCAAGCCACTCCAACTCACTGAGCAGGCCAAGCAGCTACTGATTAATTTTCCATTTCCAGGCAATATTCGGCAACTAAAAAATATTGCCGAGCAGGTATCTATCCTCGAATCGGAGCAGAATAAGGCTCTGGAGGCCGAAACGCTCGCCAAGTACCTGCCACAGGCGCAGGCGCCCAACCGGTCGCTGGCGCTGTTTCCTACTGCACATGGCCCCGGTATGGAGAACTTCTCGGAGCGCGAGTTGCTCTACAAAGTGCTGTTCGACATGCGCCGGGACATGAATGATCTAAAGAAACTTGTCCGCGACGTCTTGGGCAACGAGCAGGACGGCCGGCAGATTCTCAGTAAT
>DATHAW010000363.1:0-7019 GCA_035296465.1 Spirosoma sp. | reverse complement strand
CTGTAGTAAAAACAGTCTCGGCGTCCTGGCTGGCCGGCAGATACGTAAAATTGGCAATACCACCCATATTCAATAAGATGCGGTTTTCGCCAGCCTTCGAAAACATAAAATAATCACCATACACAGCCAGGGGAGCACCTTCCCCTCCAAGGGCGATATGTTTCTGCCGAAAGTCGCTAAGCGTGATAATCCCAGTGGTGGCTGCTACGTGATCACCATCGCCGATTTGGAGTGTAGCGTTGGGGAATTTTTCATGTCTGTGCTGTCGTTGCGGAGCATGATAAACTGTTTGACCATGACTTGCCACAAGGTCTACGTCGGTCGGTTGCATGTCCCACAACTGTAAGCAATCGAGTACCATGTGGCCATGCAGTTCTCCAATGTATGGATTCAATAAACAAAGCCGCTCGAATTCAATTTCTCTTTTGGCAAAGATGGTCCGAATCTCGTCTTTAAAATCGTCAGCATAGGACACCGTTCTGAACCGTTCGAGTACTACGTTTGTCTCGGGTCCACTACCCGACAGGCGGCACAGAGCTACATCAAGGCCGTCGAGCGACGTGCCCGACATTAAGCCGATAATCCGTCGTTCAGGTTTACAGGCAATATCGTACAGATGCTGAATTTGTTGGTTCATAGTAGAGTGGACTTTCGGTAAAAGTATTTAATTCATTACAAACGTTCAGGCGAACGTATGCAACCGCATGGAGTTTTGGGGCGACGAGCAGTTTTCTTTTTTTGAAAGCATTCTATTTTTGGCTTTGGGTCAGCCAGTCGAGGTCTTTGAAACCCAGTTTCTGTCCGGGGGCGACATCAGTACGGCAGCCCAGGTGTTCTCGTCAGAAGGGGTATTTTTTGTCAAGTGGAATCATGGCGGACACGATTCGACGCTAAACATTGACATGTTTGAGGCCGAAGCCAAGGGGCTCGACCTGCTCCGCCAAACTGATGCGCTCCATGTTCCGTCAGTGATTGGCTATGGCCGGCAGCTGGACAAGTCGTACCTGATTCTCGACTATATAGACCCTGGTTCGCCCGGTCCCAACTATTGGGAAACCCTGGGTCAGTCGCTGGCTGTGCTGCACTCCCACACGCAGCCTGCATTCGGCCTCCATTTCCCGAACTACATTGGGTCGCTACCACAAATAAATACGCCAACCACAAACGGAATAGACTTCTTCTTTGAAAACCGGCTGCTGCCGCAGGCTGGTATGGCGCTGTATAAAGGATTGCTTACAAAAAGTTTGTATGATGCCCTTTTCCGGCTACGCAACCGGCTGCCCGACCTGCTTCCTAACGAACGTCCGGCTCTGTTGCACGGTGATTTGTGGTCGGGTAATGTGATGGTTACGGAACAAGGCCAGCCCGCTCTGATTGACCCGGCCGTATATTTTGGATTCCGCGAGGCCGACCTGGCCCACACACGTTTGTTTGGCGGTTTCGATCAGCGATTCTATGACGCTTACAACGAAACCTTTCCGCTTTTGGATAATTTCGAAGAGCGCGTGGCCATCTACAATCTCTACCCATTGCTGGTTCACGTGAATCTGTTTGGCTTTGGCTATGTTAGTGGCGTGGAACGGGTGTTAAAACGGTTTTAACGTTTGGGCCAATCGGGAAACCATCC
The DNA here is from genome assembly GCA_035296465.1 of Spirosoma sp. Classification (GTDB taxonomy): domain Bacteria; phylum Bacteroidota; class Bacteroidia; order Cytophagales; family Spirosomataceae; genus Spirosoma. The sequence goes on along the minus strand of DATHAW010000363.1, from coordinate 5,392 downwards.
CGTACTCTATAATTACACGGGTCAATTCCCTGATTGGCCCAGACTTCTATGGAAATTACATCTTTCGAGCAGTTCGACTTAAATCGACAGTTGCTCAACGCCATTGCCGAAGCTGGTTACACTGAACCAACACCCATTCAGCAGAAAACTATTCCGCTAAGCCTGGGTAATCATGACGTGCTGGGTATTGCGCAAACCGGCACCGGCAAAACGGCGGCTTATTTATTGCCTCTGCTGATGAAAGTGAAGTATGCCCAGGGGCACAACCCGCGCGCCTTGATCCTGGCACCTACGCGTGAGCTCGTGATGCAAATCAATGAAGCACTTAGTCAACTAGCCAAATATACCGACCTGCGACATCTAGCCCTCTACGGTGGGCTTGGCCCTAAAACCCAGATAGAGACATTGCGCCAAGGTGTTGATATTATCGTGGCTACGCCCGGCCGGCTGATGGACCTTTATCGGTCAGGCGAACTTGTGCTAAAAGATATTCGGACGATGGTGATGGATGAGGCCGATAAGATGATGGATATGGGTTTCATGCCTCAGATTCGGTCTATTCTGGAAGTTATCCCATCTAAACGGCAAAACCTGCTGTTCTCCGCTACGTTCGGCGGACGGGTGGAACGGCTGTCGGGCGAATTTCTGGAAGCGCCAATCAAAATTGAGGTGACACCGCAGGCATCCACCGCCACCATGGTAAACCAGATTTTGTATGAAGTTCCCAATTTCCGAACCAAAATCAACCTGGTCGAATATTTAGTAAGCAAGGCAGAATTTCAACGGGTCATCATTTTTGCCCGTACAAAAGGCACCGCCGATAATATCTATAAGTTTTTGGCCCGTAAGGTACTGGACCCGGCCAACGTGCGGGTAATACACGCTAACAAAGGTCAGAACACGCGCATTAACGCGATGGAAGCGTTCCGCGAAGGCAACATTAAGGTACTGGTATCGACGGATGTTGCGGCACGCGGTATTGACATTGCCGAAGTTAGTCATGTGATCAATTTCGACGTTCCGCTTATTTACGAGGACTACGTACACCGCATTGGCCGCACAGGCCGTGCCAACCATACCGGAGAAGCCATTACGTTTATGACGATGGCGGAGGAGTACCACATTCAAAAGATTGAGCGAATCATTCGCATGACCATACCGCGCGAACCGATTCCAAGGACGGTAGAACAAACTGAAACGCCTGCTGAAGAACAACAGACGATGCTGCGCGAGATAGACGATCAGCGCCGAAAAGAAGACCCTACGTTTCTAGGAGCCTTTCACGAAAAAAAGGGGCGAACGACTAGTGTTGGCAAAGACCGCCTGAAAGCTAAATCTAAAATGACTGGGCAAAAAAAGCCAGCTACTTCAACTGCTGGTTCACGTTCTGGGTCAGCTCGGCCGAAACCGGGTTCGTCTACAAGACCAAAATCGGGTCAGGCTAAACGCTCCGACCCGCGGGGGAACCGTCGGTAATCAATAGATAATGTACTAATTTGGATTCCTGCTTCGTTCTACCGGAACACAGACCCAATGGTACGTTTGATTACTATGAGCGTTCGGATAAATCTGATGCAATTGAGTTTGGTTGTATTGCCGTTTTTTGCGGTAGCGCAACCTAAGCAATTAATTACATCAGCACGCTCGGGCGACTCCGTTCAGCAGTCCGGCAATAACCGCACCACTACAATACAACGCACACCGACCGCTGATCAAAGCCTTGGTGTAACGGGATCAACCGCAAAGGACAATACGGCTGGCGGATCGTCCAATACATTGCCGCTTTTTGGCGAACGTCCCAAAACAGCGGCTCAAATTGACGAAGAAATCCATTTTTTGAACGATTGCGACCGCAACTTCAACAGCCGTTCAGAGGCAAGTGAGTTTTTTGCGGCTCGTGGTTGGGACTACGTTGCCGATGGCCAGCTGGACACCGCTACGTATCGTTTTAACTTGTCGTGGCTACTCAACGATCGTAACGCCGACGCATATTGGGGATTGGGGGTTGTGTGCTATCAGAAGAATAACCTGCCAGACGCTATTCGTCTGTTGAAGAAGGGTCTGGCTGTTGCCGATACCAACGTAGTGCTAATGGGTGATCTGGCTGCGCTCCAGATAAAGAATTACCAGGCCCGGAAAGAAGCGATTGATTTAACAGAGGCAGAAACATTGCTCCTCAAAACGGTATCCATCAACCCCAATTCAGCCGATTCGTACCAAAAACTAGCCGTGGTCAATTTGTTGAAGGCAAATTACGAGAAATCGTGGGAGTACTTCCATCAGGCTCGCGTACTCGACCTGTCCGTACTGGACCTGAACTTCCTGAACGAGCTACTCACCAAGCAACCTGACCCAAAGGGAGTTTTCAAATAAACGCAGTAATCTGTTGGTAAATAAGTTCAGGTTCAGACCATCAGTTATCCGTTTCCTCGTCCTGCACAACCTTTTCCTTTGCCCGTTCGTACGTAATTTTGCCCTTTTCATCCCACTCACTGATTGTGTAAGGTTCAAAGGACGTATCCCACTGATCGCTGGCATACTGCGTAAGCTTTCGGCGCATTCGACGTCCATTTGGGTTAACGGGGTAAAACTCTGTCCATCGCCCAACCTTCACGCCATTATCGTATTTTCCTTCTTCAGCCACTAAGCCATTCTCGAAGAATGCCAGGTATGTTCCTTTCACCTGTCCATATTCAATAGGAATAATTTCTTTAATCTTGCGATGCGCTGAATCATGATACGTCAGTCTTGATCCGGCTGGCAGTCCACGTTGCCAGTAGGTTTTGTCAATAAGTACAAAGTTTGGGTCGTATTTCTCCCACCGTCCATCTTTCATACCCGCGTAATAGTAGCCTTCCTCAATGAGGTTGCCGTTTTGGTATCGTTTATATGGACCGTGCAGCAATAAGCCTTTTTCCTCTTCTTTTACAATTGAACTGGTGACCCGGCCAGAACGCTGGTAATATCGAAATACCTCGCGAACGTAGGGCAGTGGTTTGGCAGCATCATTGTCTCTTAGAACATAAAACTCTTCTACAATGGTCCGGTCACCACTGCCCAGTTTGGTATAACCCTTGACAATTGACAAACCTTCGTATTCTGTTTTGGATACTTTCGATTTGGCTTTTTTATCGGCTTTTAGCTTCTTCAACGCCTTCATTTTCAACCCCAAATCAGGCATAATACCCGACAGGTACGCATCTTTCTGTTCGGTCAACGAAGCGGCCGAAGGTAAGCCCAGCGTTGTAAGCGACGACGGCCCCGACGAAAAAGGGGAAGCCGGTGCACCTGACGGTGGCAGTACGGGTGCTGAGGCCGTTGTTAAAGCGGCCGGCTGAGTGGCTTGTGCCCACGTTTGAGTGATAGATAAACCACCTATAAAAAAAAAGTAAACGGCTGATTTTAGGCTGAAAGTACCCATAGGACAAGCAAACGATTGTGCCTGAAATTTATTAGTTTTGCAACGTAACGTTTGCAACTTACAAGTTTGCAACGCTTTACAAAGTCTCATTATTTTATTAATCTGCTCATTGGTCACATCCAATGAGCCTTTCCAAATTAACTGTCGTGGACAAACAGGCTCGCATATACGTTGCAGGACACCGGGGCATGGTTGGCTCGGCCATCGTTCGCAAACTTCAGACTGAAGGCTATCAGAATATCCTTACGCGAACATCGTCGGAACTCGATTTACGCGATCAGCGTGCTGTTGCAGCGTTCTTTTCTGATGAGCAGCCTGAATTCGTTTTTCTGGCAGCAGCCAAAGTTGGCGGTATTATGGCCAACAACACCTATCGGGCCGAATTTCTGTATGACAACCTGATGATTGAATCGAACATCATTCACAGCGCTTACCAAACAGGTGTCCGCAAATTGTTGTTTCTCGGCTCATCGTGCATTTATCCTAAGCTGGCTCCACAGCCGCTCAAAGAAGAGTATTTGCTAAGCGGTTTACTCGAAGAAACAAACGAACCATACGCCATCGCTAAAATTACGGGCATCAAACTCTGCGAGGCTTACCGAAGTCAGTACGGCAGTAATTTCATCTCGGCTATGCCCACCAATCTCTACGGACCTAATGACAACTACGATTTGCAGGGATCACATGTACTGCCGGCACTTATTCGGAAGTTTCACGAAGCCAAAGTGAATGACAAACCATCGGTTGAGGTATGGGGCAGCGGATCGCCAATGCGTGAGTTTTTGCACGCCGACGACCTTGCCGATGCCTGCTTCTTCCTGATGGAACATTACAACGATACCCTTTTTGTAAACGTTGGCACCGGCGAAGATATTACGATTCGTGAGTTGGCGGAGATGGTTAAGGAAACGGTTGGATTCGAGGGCGAAATCAAATGGAATACTGAAAAACCCGACGGTACGCCCCGTAAACTCATGGATGTGTCGCGCCTGCATGCACTGGGATGGAAGCACAAGACCGGACTTAAAGAGGGCCTGGAACAGACGTACCAGGACTTTTTAGCCAACGAAGTGTTATACGTCGAGTAATAGACCTGAATAGAGAGACCGGCGGCCCGGTCTTTACAATTTTTTTGCCGGGTTACCAAACACCGTTGTGCCCGCTTCGACGTTCTCCACAACCACTGATCCAGCTCCTACACGGGCATTTTTACCAATCGTTACGCCGGCCACAATTGTAGCACCGGTTCCTAAAAAGGCTCCTTCTTCAATCACAGCGCTGCTATTGATCAGGCAGCCTGTTCCCACAAAAACATAGTCGCCCAGATTGGCCTGGCTCTCGATAATGGCGCCAGCCTGAATAATGCAGTGCTGCCCTATTACTGCGTAGGGATTCACCACTGCGTGGGCAGCGACTAAGTTGCCATGGCCCAGGGTAGCCAACGTTGAAACCACCGCCCTATCATGAATGGCATTCACGGGCTGCACTTTGCGTCGCTCGTTGAGCATCTTCACCAGCCGTCGGCGCACCCGGCTATCAGCAATAGCAACGAAGGCTTCGCATTTATGACCAATGAGTTTCAAAAACCCATCGTCGTCGGTTTCGCCCAGCACGGATACCTCACCAAACTCATTTCCATGAAGGTTTTTATCGTCGTCAAGCAGACCATAAACCACTACGTTGTTTCGCTGGAACAAGTCTAAAGCCGTCAGGCCCAAACTGCCCGCACCAAAAATGACTACCGGATTCTCCATCTATTGTATTCAGTGCTTAAAACTTATAGCCAGACACTGTGTCTTTTTAAGGAGGTTTTAACGCAAATCGTTCATCACAATAGATACGCTACATGGCTGCACGGTAGCCAAAACGATTTTGTGAATCAAAGAATGCTACGTGGCAAGGTGTGAATTCCTGAATTAGTCGGATTCACACCTTGCTGCGTAGCACCAAAATCCTCTTACCTCAGGTCAT
>DATHAW010000362.1:0-3943 GCA_035296465.1 Spirosoma sp. | reverse complement strand
GCTAAAACCGCAGGGGGGACAGGCAAGTCCGACAACGTAGACGCGCACACCAAGACCGAATTGCTGCGGGTGCACCATGCCGCGCTGGACAGCCACGACGAGTTCACCCAGGCCGATACGTGGATTGACATGCAGGATGAGCCGGACCATCAGGAACTGTGCAACCGCGAACAGCAGTATTTCCTCCGGGCCATCCACGATGATCTCGACCTGACCGATCATCTTCAGGATGCGGTCAGTAGTCTGGAAATCGCTTTCGCCTGCGACGAATCCGTTCGGACGGGAATGCCGGTGCGGCTATAACGAACGAGGCTGGCTGAAACGAAGCCTCGAGCCCATGGCAGGCTCCCGTTCAAGGCTTGCAAATCCGGCCCCATTCACCGTATTTTGCACATCTATAAATTAACCCCCGCAATGAATTTTCCCGCTGAATTGAGTTATACGCAGGATCACGAATGGATTCGAATGGATGTTGACGGTACGGCCGTTATTGGCATCACCGACTTTGCTCAGCACGAACTGGGCGATATTGTTTACGTAGACGTAAGCAGCACGGGCCAGTCGCTCTCGAAAGGTGACGTGTTCGGGTCGGTAGAGGCTGTTAAAACCGTTTCGGACCTGTTTCTGCCCATCGACGGTGAGGTACTGGAGCTGAATAAGGCGGTCGAAAAATCGCCGGAACTGCTTAACACGGACCCGTATGGAGAAGGCTGGATCATTCGTCTGAAGCCCGCAAACTCGGATAACCGGGACGGATTACTGACGGCTGATGCCTATCAGGCGTTGGTTGGTGCCTGATTCATTTTCTGACAAAACAGGAGAAGGCTCCGGCAGGCAATTGGCCCGTGGAGCCTTTTTTGTGAATAACTAGTTCCAGCTTTCTCTCCTTAAACTGGCAGACAGGGCAAGGCCATGCAAATTCTGATTCGTTCCGCCCGTGTTGTTGATACTGCTTCGCCCTTCGATGGGCAGGTGTGTGATCTGCTCATTGAACAGGGCCTGATACGCCAGATGGGCCAAAGCCTTCCGGTGGATAAGAGCGTCCGTGTGGTCGAGGGAGCCAACCTGCACGTATCGCCGGGTTGGGTCGATATGCGTGTGCTGGCGCAGGACCCTGGCTTTGAACATAAAGAAGACCTGACGAGTGTTTGCCGCGCTGCTGCCGCCGGGGGCTTCACCGACATTGCCGTGCTACCCAACACCCAGCCCGTTGTGGATGCCAAAGACACCCTCGGCTACGTCCGGCGACTGAGCGAGGGGCAGCCCGTTCGTATTCATGTAATTGCCGCTGTGACCAAACAAGCGGCCGGCCAGGATTTTTCCGATATGCTCGACCTGCATCATGCGGGGGCCGTGGCATTCTCGGACGGTAGTCATCCGCTCCAGAACCCCGACCTGCTGCTGAAAACCCTGCAATACCTTCAGCCCATCGACGGCCTGCTGATGAACCGTCCCGAAGAAGAACTGCTGACCCGCTTCGGGCAGATGCACGAGGGGGTGCAGAGTACGCTGCTGGGGCTGAAAGGGATGCCTGCTCTGGCCGAAGAGCTAATGGTTGAGCGTGACCTGCGGCTGCTGGACTATGTGCTGGCTGACTCCCCTGGTGGCAACGGGCAAACGTCCGAGAGACCAGCCCTCCATTTTTCCACAATCTCCACCGCCCGTTCGGTCGAACTGATCCGGCAGGCAAAGGCCATTGGGATGCCCATTAGCTGCGACGTAGCGGCCCATCAACTCGTGTTCGACGACTCGGTTATGGTTGAATTTGACACGAACTTTAAAGTGAACCCGCCGTTTCGCTCACCAGACGACCTGGCCGGATTATGGGCGGGGCTGGCCGATGGCACCATCGACGCCATCGTGTCGGACCATACGCCCCAGGACGCTGAAAGCAAAAACCTGGAATTTGATCAGGCTGAATTTGGGATGATTGGCCTGGAAACGGTCTTTTCTGCCGTTATTACGCACAACCGGGAGCTGCCGCTGGCGCAGATTATGGCGAAGCTCACTACCCAGCCCCGGCGTATACTGCGGCTGCCTGATGTCTCGGTTGCCGAGGGGCAGGTGGCCAGCCTCACCCTCTTCGACCCAACCGACACGTGGACGTATGAGCGGACAGCTTCAAAATCAAATAATTCACCTTTCCTGGGCCAAACACTCACCGGCCGCATCGTCGGAACGGTGCATCGGGGCCAGTTTATTGCTGCCATATGAACAAGGTCCTGGCTTATTTCAATCAGCCCCTGCTGAAATATCCGCTCCTCGCCGGGCTGGCAACGGGCGTATTCTGCTTTCTTTATTTTCTGGGTCTTTATGCCCTGGACGTTCCGGCATTGGGAAACATTCGGGTGCTGGACTATGGCATTCACATCATTATGATTGTGGTCACCATCTGGTATTATCGCAAAAACATCGGTCAGGGGCGGCTGCACCTGTGGGAGGGACTAACCATTGGGTATGTGCTGAATACCATAGCGGCTTTGGTAACGGGCTGGCTTATTTATTTCTTTGTGACACTGGTCGATCCGGGCGTATTTGCCGAATATGTGGTGAACTCGAAAAAGCTGCTGCTGGAAGGCAAAAAGCAGATTGTCGATCAGTTTGGCCCGGAAACATTTACTGAGCAGTGGACCAAGGTGAACACCATGCAGCCAGGAGTGCTGCTGCCCGACGAACTAACTAAAAAAACCGCGCTGGCCGTGCTTCCGGTGCTGATTGTATCGTTGATTTTCCGCAAACAGGACTACGGCGTACTAAATCCTTAACCTAACCATAATCATATTAGTCAATGAACGATGAAGTCTCCAGTGCCCGTGTTGCCCTGAAGTGGGGCCTGATTACCGGTGTAGCCTTAGTGGTCTATTCAACGCTGCTTAATGTTCTTGGACAGATGACTAATGGCTGGCTAACCGTAGTTGTTTATTTGATAATTGTTGTGGGTCTGGTGCTGGGGATGCGTGAGTTCCGCAGCCTGAATGGGGACTACCTCACCTTTGGCCAGGGAGTGGGGTTGGGAGCACTGCTGTCGGCGGTGGCCGGTATAATTTCATCTACCTACAATGTGCTCTACAGTACGGTTATCGACCCCGGCTTACAGGAGCGGGTGATGGACAATATGCGCGAGCAACTGGAAGACCAGGGTAAGCTGAGCGATGATCAGATCGATCAGGCGATGGAATTCTCGAAGATGTTTCAGAGTCCAGGGCTGCAGTTCGTGGCCGGTGTTTTTGGGGCAATCCTGGTAGGCGTGTTCTTGTCGCTAATCGTGGCGGCTGTCCTGCGCCGGCACAAAGCCAATCCGTTCGAGTAGCAACCGAGCTTCTGTATCTGGGTGTATTATTTCTTTCCATGCTGGCTATTTTTCGTAAAGAAGTCAATCAGTTTTTCTCGTCGCCCATTGCCTACATCATCATGGGCGTGTTTTTGACGGCGGTGGGCTTGCTGCTGTGGGTGTTTCCCGACACCAGTCTGCTCGAAAACGGCTATGCGGACATGGGACCTTTTTTTACCCTCACACCCTATGTCATGTTGTTTATGGTGCCGGCTATTACGATGCGTTCCATCGCCGACGAAGTTCGGGCCGGTACGCTCGAATGGCTGCTGACCAAGCCCGTCAGCCGCTGGGGCGTTGTGGCAGGAAAGTTCGGAGCGAACTGGCTGCTGGTGGTGCTAACCCTCATGCCGACCCTGCTATACTACGTAACCCTCTATCGGCTTGGCTCCCCCGTGGGCAATATTGACTCGGCGGGCGTATTCGGGTCATACATCGGACTGGTCCTGCTGGCGGGCGTTTTGGTGGCCATTGGGGTTTGGGCGTCGTCGCTCAACGATAACCAGGTGGTGGCGTTTGTGCTGGGCGTGTTTTTTGGCTTCCTGCTGTACGTTGGGCTGAGTGCGCTGGCGGGTCTGCTGGCACCCGGTGGTCTGGCCTATTACCTGTCTT
>DATHAW010000361.1:0-1678 GCA_035296465.1 Spirosoma sp. | reverse complement strand
GTTGCCGATCTGGTTTTGCAGGTCCGGGTGGTCGGCCACGCGGAGAATCTGATTTGTGTCGTCCGGCAGCACGATGTCAGACCCATCGTACCGTTCGTGGATAATGGGTTTCACGCCCGCGCCGGTTACGTCGGGCGAGGTGTCGACGTGCGAACAAAAGCAGATAACGGGGACGTTTGGGCGGTCCGTATTGGCCGGGATGGTGGCGTAAACGTAGCCCCACTCGTCCAACTCGGCATCGGCAATCCCCATGGCGAGGAGTTCCTCCACGAGCACCCGGCTAAGGTCTTTCTGTTTTTCGGTACTTGGGTTTGTTGGTGATTGTGGGTCCGACTGGGTGTCGATCCTGACGTAGCGCAGAAATCGGTCTACGGCGGTGTAGGTGTAGTTTTCCATAGTTTTAGTTAGAGACAGCGAGACGCCAGGCACGGAAGCCACAACGTTCGGTCACTGATACGCTTAGCACAGTTTTAGATTCCGTTACGTTTGATTTACGGCTAAAATGCCCTCCAGGTCAGCTGGGGAGTAGTGTATGCTCTTGAGGGTTTTGTGGTCGGCGTCACGGAAAACCAGAAATTTGCCCTCCGACTCTATGTAGTGACAGGCAACGCCTTTGGCCGTGTATTGCGCTACGGTGGCTTCGGCTTCGGCAACGGTCAGGCAGGCTTTACTCATGTTTGAGCGCTGCACCTCGTCGAACAGTGCTTTGAATTTATCGCCCAACCCGAACTCCAGCACCGCACCGGACAGGACGTACTGTAAGTCGCAGAGGGCGTCGGCCACGGCTACAAGGTCCTTTTCGGCAATGGCTTCTCTAAGTTCGTCCAGTTCTTCGGCCAGCAGCGACACGCGCAACTGAGCACGGGCATCGGAGGGAATTTGGGGCGAATCCAGAATGGGGGCGTGAAAAGTACGGTGGAATTCGGCTACCTGATTAAGCGAGTCGGGTTGTTGCATAGGGGATAGGGTCAGTCGGGCGGTCTCTATGATGAATTGAAACTGGCCAATACGTAGGTTAGTCTTTAAACGTAATCTTGGGGTTCTTTAAACTTTTCATCGCCTGCTCCAGGCCGTTGAGTGTCAGCGGGAACATGCGGTTGCCCGACCAGTCGCGAATGAGTTGTGTGCTTTGGGTATATTGCCAGTAGGCGGCTATGTTGGGATTCAGCCAGATCAGATGTGGGTACTGTGTCTTGAACCGGTCGAGCCAGACGATACCCGCTTCCTGATTATAATGCTCTACGCTGCCCTTGGGTAAGGTAATCTCATAAGGTGACATGGCTGCGTCGCCCACAAAAATCACCTTGTACTCCTTATTGTATTTGTGCAGCACTTCCCAGGTAGGTATCCGTTCGCGCCGACGGGTGTTGTCTTTCCACAGTGTCTCATAGACACAATTGTGAAAGTACATGAACTCCAGGTGCTTGAACTGGTAGCGGGCCGCCGAAAACAGGTGCGAGCAGAGTTCAACATGTTCATCCATCGAACCGCCCACGTCGAACAGGATCAGTACTTTAACGCGGTTCCGGCGCGAGGGCTGCATTTTAATGTCTAAGTATCCCGCATTACGACTGGTCCCGTCGATAGTCTTATCAATATCCAGTTCATCCTGAATACCCTCACGGGTTAGAATACGCAGGTGACGTAGCGCCATTTTAAGGTTACGCGTATTGAGTTC
>DATHAW010000360.1:0-7203 GCA_035296465.1 Spirosoma sp. | reverse complement strand
ACCGGCCGTCTGCGCATCATTAATGAGAGCGTGACCAACTCAGGCCGTGAAATCAGGATCAGCTACGAACAGCCCGATTTGTTTCAGAACCAGATCCGGTCGCTGATTGGCACCCGGCTGGACTACGCCATCAGCCGCGACGTGAGCGTTGGGCTGACGGCCATGCACATGAAAGAAACCCCGGCCGGCTTTCTGACCCGCGTAGCCATTGGAAATGAACCGGTCAACAACACCATTCTTGGCCTAAACGCTAATGTCCGTAAAGACGCTCCCGGCCTTACACGCCTGCTGGATGCCTTGCCGCTGGTACAGACCAAAGAACTATCGACCATTCAGTTCAACGGCGAAGTGGCGCAACTACTGCCCGGCACAAATCCGCGTGCCAAAAATGACAGTTATCTGGATGATTTTGAGGGCGCCCGAACCATTTTCGACCTGACACGCCAACCCACACGCTGGCGGCTGGGGGCTACGCCCCAGCAGTTTCCGCAGGGGTCATTTCAGAACCCGCTGGAGTATGCCTATAACCGCGCCCGCATATCGGTCTATTCGGTCGACCCGAGCATCTACACACCCGGTAATCAGGGCGTAGTTTCCAACGTGGATCCCGATGACGTAAAGAAAAACGTGTATGAGCGTTATTTTCTGCCGAATGACCTGTTTCCGGGTCGGTCAGCGCGGGTGGTGCAGTTGCCCGAGAGCATCCTGGACGTTTCGTATTTCCCAGCTGAGCGGGGCATGTATAATTACAATCCGAATCTGAACCCCGATGGCACCCTGCTAAATCCCCGACGTAATTTCGGATCAGTAACGCGGGCCATCGCGTCGGATATTGACTTCGACAACGCCAACATCGAGAACGTTACGTTCTGGCTTATGGACCCGTTTGTGGGCGGGGAGGCCGGCAAAGTCCGTGGTAATGCCGACAACAGCAAAAACATCAATAATACCACCGGGGGTAAGCTGGTCTTCAACCTCGGCGACATTTCGGAGGACGTTATCAAGGACGGGCGGTATGAATTTGAGAATGGGCTTCCGGCCTCGGGCGATACTGCCACGAACCCCCGGAATCCCGGTGCTGAAATTACACCCTGGGGCCGGGCACCGAAGGAGCAATTCGTGACAAATGCGTTCCAGAGTGGTGGCCGCGAAAATCAGGACGTTGGTCTGGAAGGGCTGCGCAACGATGCGGAGAGAACCAGGTTCCAGTCGTATCTGAACACCGTTCAAACCCGGGTGACCGACCCGAACGTCCTGGCCGATATTCAGCAGGACCCTTCCGGCGACGATTTTCGGTTCTACCTCGGCCAGGAAGCCGACGAGCAGAAATACATTGTGGCGCGGTATAAGCGGTATATGGGCATGGAGAATAACTCGCCCGAAAACACGTCGACCAATGCGTTTTTGACGCCTGCTTCCTCAACGCTGCCCGATATCGAAGACCTTAACATCGACAACACCATCAATGACAATGAAGCGTATTATGAGTATGAGATAGACCTGCGGCCGGGCAAACTCGAAGTTGGGCAAAACAAATACATTGTCGATAAGGTGGTGGTACCCGTGGAGGGTTTGCCCGGCGGGGTAACCTGGTATCAGTTTCGTATTCCGGTTCGGGAGCCGCTGCGTAAAGTAGGCAGCATCAACGGCTTTAAATCCATTCGGTTTGCCCGGATGTACCTCACTGATTTTGAGCAGCCGGTGGTGCTCCGGTTTGCGCAGCTGCAGATGGAAGCCAACCAGTACCGTAAGTACCTGGGCGACCTGAACCAGCGCGGGCTACAGGAAGTGCCCGAACCTTACGATGCCAATTTCACAGTTTCAACGGTTAACATCGAAGAAAATAGTCAGCAACAGGTGTCGGCGGTGGGGGGCAACAAATACGTGTACACCGTGCCACCGGGCTACGTTCGGGATCGCGACTTCACGCAGGTCAATACGGTGGAGTTGAACGAGCAGTCGATGCGAATGAGCGTAACGAACCTGCGCGACGGAGACTCGCGCGGAGCATTCCGCAACACCAACATCGACCTTCAGTTTCGGGAGCGCATCAAAATGTTTATCCACATGCACAATCCCGACAACGAAAGCGGGCAGGTGGGGGCGTTTGTGCGGCTTGGCACGGACTATACCGACAACTATTACGAAATTGAGATACCGGGCTTAGTGGCTACCCGCGACGGTGTCGATGACCCCGGCTCGGTTTGGCCAACGGGTCCTGAGGGAAACGATCTGGATCTGGCGCTGGCCGAACTCATCAACCTGAAAGCGGAACGCAACCGGAACTTCAGCCGACGGTCGTCGCTGCCCTTTACGCTGCCATCGGAAAACGGACGATACAGGCTGACCGTGGTGGGAAACCCGGACCTGAGTTCGGTACAGTCACTCATGATCGGGGTACGTAACCCTAAATCGGCGGACGAGCGACCTAAAACCTTTACCATCTGGGTCAATGAACTGCGGGCCAACGGCTATGACCAGCATGCGGGTGTGGCGGGTATTGCGGCCCTGAACATGAAACTTGCCGACCTCGCTACCGTAACGGCCTCAGGTCGCATCAGCACATTTGGTTTTGGGGGTGTGCAGACAAAAATTGGGGAACGTGCCCGCGAAACGACCTCAGAGTTCGGCATTTCGTCGGCCATTGCGGTCGACAAGTTTTTGCCCGAGAAGTGGGGCTTCCGCATTCCCCTCTACGTCAACTACGACCACCGCAACGTGGACCCGCACTTCAACCCACTTGATCCGGATACGCCCTTGCAAACCTCGCTGACGTCCCTGCCGTCGGATGTTAACCCGGGAGCGTACCGACAAATTGTGCAGGACAACACTACGCGCTGGGGCTATAATTTCTCCAACGTCAGGAAGGTAAAAACGAACCCGAATGCAAAAACGCATTTCTGGGATTTCGAAAACCTGGCTTTTACGTATGCCTTCAACGACATGAAGCGTACGAACATCCTGACCGACGAGTACCTTCAACAGCAGTATCGGGGTGGCATTGCGTATACGTACAGCACACAGCCAAAGGCCTTCGAGCCTTTCCGCAACAAGGCCAGTTTCGACGCGCCGTACCTGCGCTGGCTCAAAGAGTTCAACTTAACCTTGCTGCCATCGCTGGTGTCGATTCGGACGGATATGGACCGGAGCTTCATAAAAACCCAGCTCCGGAGTTCCGACCTAACGACCGACGGTATCGTGCCCCAGTACGAAAAATATTTTCTCTTCAATCGCTACTATGACCTGACCTGGAACCTGACTCGGAGCCTTGTGCTGACCTACCGGGCGCAGGCTAACTCGATTATCGACGAACCGGCGGGCGACATTAACACCCAGGCCAAGCGTGATTCGGTTATTAATAGCATCCGTAGTCTGGGACGGATGAAAAATTATGTTCAGGACATTCGGGCAACGTATCGCCTGCCGCTGGACAAAATTCCGCTACTCGACTGGATTGCCGCCGACGCCATCTATGGGGTTGGCTACCAGTTTCAGGCCAATTCATTCGGCATTGCCGACACGCTGAATGTGCCATTCGGTAACGTGATCCGTAATAACCGCGAAAGGGGCATAACGGGGCGGGTCGATCTGATCCGGCTGTACAACAAAATCCGATATCTGCGCTTTGCCAATACGCCCGCGCCAGTACGTAAAAACTTTGCCCGTAATCCCGGCGATATAGAGGATATTGCCCGGAGCGAAAGTCGGGTGCTGAAAAACTTCACGCGTGCCTTGCTGACGGTGCGGGGCATTAATTTCTCCTACACGGTTCAGGAATCTACTATTTTGCCGGGCTTTCTGCCGACACCGAAATTCTTTGGGCTGGATCAGCAAAATGCACCCGGACTGGGGTTCGTGCTGGGCAGTCAGGAGCGAACCATTCAGTACCGGGCCGCCGAGCGGGGCTGGCTAACGCCCAGTACAGTGCTGAATACTGCTTTCCAGCAAAACATTTCCAAAAAATTCAATGCCCGCACCACCCTGGAGCCGTTCCGGGATTTCAGGATGCAGGTCGAATGGCTGCTCGATCGAACCGATGCCTATCAAGAGTATTTCCGACCGGGGGCGCAGGGTGGGCCATTCGAGACCCAGTCGCCGGTACGTAACGGCCAGTTTGCCATGTCGTTTTGGTCGTTCCGAACTGCCTTCATTGGGTTGCGGAGGGATAATTCGTCGCCCATTTTCGACAAGTTTGAGGAGTATCGGGAATACTTTATTAACAAGTTAACCCTGGCTAATCCGGAGAAACGGGGTGGCTACAACAATAAGTCACAGGACGTGCTGATTCCTGCCTTTTTCGCGGCTTACAGCGGGCAACCTATTGGCAAGGCGCAACTGTCGCCATTCTATAATTTTCCGCTGCCCAACTGGCGCATCGACTATAACGGACTGTCGGGTCTGGACATCATCAGAAAACAGTTCACTGCCTTTACCATCACGCACAGCTACACGTCCAACTACAGCGTCGGCAATTTCATCTCCAACCTGGAGTACGGTGCGGCTTACGTCAATCTGGCCGTGCAGGGCTATCCGATGGCGAACTCCATCAACCAGCAGGGACAGTTTGTGCCGGTGTTCGCCATGAGCACCATTACCATGTCGGAGAAATTTGCACCGATGCTGGGTGTTCAGTTTCAGACCAAAAGCCGCATCAGCGGACGGCTGGAGTACAACCAAAGCCGTGACATTGCCTTAAGCTTATCCAACTCGCAGGTGGCCGAACTGACCAACAAAGACCTGACGGCATCGGTGGGTCTGACGCGGCAGAACGTCAGACTTCCGTTCCGGATTAACGGTGCTTATAAGAAACTGAAAAACGATCTGACGTTCTCCTGCAACCTGACGCTGCGCGACACGCGGGCCATTCAGCGCAAATTAGACGCCGGGCAAATCATCACGGCGGGAAACGTAAACTTTCAGCTACGGCCGCAGCTCAGCTACATTGTGAGTCGCCGGTTGAATTTCAACGTTTATTTCGACCGGACGTTCAATGATCCGCTAGTGTCGAACTCGTTCCGGCGCGCTACTACCTCGGGCGGGGTGCAGGTGAAGTTCAATTTAGCCGAGTAGAGACATTGCACCTGATCAACTTATTCATGGAGCCGGGTGATTTTCCATCGTAAGGACGTTCTTCGCTGACCAATATTATCCCTATGTACCCGGCAGATGCAGGGGAACGGGGGTTGGCAAGCTGTTTTTGAGCCACTAAACGGACCCATGTGTACCGTTCATCAGCAGTCATTGCCGTTGGCCGAAATAAGGTCCTGCTTTTGCCTGGCCTGGTAACACAACGCGCTGGATTGCGTTTGTATGGGTAAAACAGGAGCAACGTTGTGAGATTAAGTTGGTTATTGGGGTGTTTGGCCGGTCTGGGATTTGTTGTTTCGTCGGCCTGGGCGCAGCAGACCGTTCCCCGGTACGCCCAGCGGGGACTTGGGCGGTTCATTTACCAAACGCTGAACGATACCTCGTCGGCGGCATCGTCGCGGCTGCTGGCTTTTCCAGCGCTGGGATTTTCGCCCGAAACCAGTCTGGAGATCGGTGTGCGGGCCTTCTCGTTGTATTACGCCCGCAACGACACCACCGTCAACCGGCTCAGCGATCTGGTGTTGTACGGGTTCGGGACGCTGCGGGGGCAGTTCGGCGTACAACTCGAAAACGTGATTTATTCTGACCGCAACACGTATTATTTAACGGGAAGGGCGCGGTTCCAGCAATTTCCGCTGCTTTACTACGGCATCGGCCCCAACTCGAAGCCCGGCAATCCGGTACTGGTCAACTCGCGTGTTGTGCAGTTTCGACAGCGGGCGCTCCGCAAGGTGATTGGCAACTTATATGCGGGCGTCGATATCGACTTTCAACGCTTACAGAACGTATCATTCGAGCGGGTCGATCCTGGCCTGTTTGAGTTACCTTTAGGCGGACGGGGATCGACCTCGCTCGAACTGGGTGGCTCACTGGTGTACGACGGCCGGCAGAATGTCCTGAACGTCAGGAGGGGTTTATTAATCGAAACAGGCGTTCTCCGTAACGTACTCCCCGGCAACGAATTTCAGTTTAGGCGGGTTTTGTTCGACGGACGGTTTTACCACCCGCTGGGGCGCCGGAACCGAATTCTGGCGGTTCAGGCAACGGGCACATTCATGCAGGGCAACGTACCTTTCAACAATTTAGCCCTGCTGGGGGGCGAAAATACCATGCGGGGGTACTACCTCGGCCGGTACCGTGACAAAAACCTGCTGGCTGCCCAGGCCGAACTGCGATGGCTGCCGTTTGGGTTCAGCAAACGCTGGGGAGGCACCCTCTTCGGCGGGCTGGGTACCGTAACACCCACGATTGACCAACTGGCGTTTGACCAGATGCGCTGGGCCGTAGGAGGTGGCGTACGCTTTCTGTTCTTTCAGAAAAAAGACGTGTTCTTACGGGCGGATCTTGGCATCACCCGGGAAGGTACCGGCCTGTATTTCTCGTTTGGCGAAGCATTCTAAGCGTATGGAGCCCTAAACCGTCAGGGTCATTAACCGTTACTATTGGTAACGAATAACCAACCACTAACTTTATGAAATACAACCAGCTTGGCAACACCGGCGTACTTGTCTCTGAAATCTGTCTGGGTACCATGACCTTTGGGGGCGAGGGTCACTGGAAGGCAATGGGCGAACTTCAGCAGGATGCCGTGAATGACATTGTTAAAACGGCAATCGATAACGGTATTAATTTCATTGACACCGCCAACGTGTACTCGTTCGGGCAGTCAGAATCGCTGTTGGGGCAATCGCTGAAAACACTTGGCCTGCCCCGCCACGAACTCCTCATTGCCACCAAAGTGCGCGGCCGGATGGGCGAAGGTAAAAACCAGGTTGGGCTGGGCCGTTTACAGATTATGCAACAGATTGACGATAGTCTCAAACGACTTCAAA
Source organism: Spirosoma sp. (assembly GCA_035296465.1). Lineage (GTDB taxonomy): Bacteria > Bacteroidota > Bacteroidia > Cytophagales > Spirosomataceae > Spirosoma. Next base: position 283 of record DATHAW010000360.1, on the reverse strand, counting down.
CGGACTATGTCGATCTGTATCAGATTCACGGATTCGACTCGATGACGCCCCTGGAAGAAACCATGCGTGGACTGGAAGACGTAGTGCGATTGGGCAAAGTGCGTTACATTGGTTGTTCTAATCTGGCAGCTTGGCAGGTGGTTAAAGCAAATGGAATTGCTGAAAAAAACGGCTGGACCAAATTTGTTTCGACCCAGAACTATTATTCAATTGCCGGGCGCGACCTTGAAAATGAAATTGTTCCCATGGTGCAGGACCAGCAGATGGGCATTCTGCCGTGGAG
>DATHAW010000359.1:0-5889 GCA_035296465.1 Spirosoma sp. | reverse complement strand
GGCAGGGCGTTTCGCTATTACAGATTTCCTGGCAATGAAGTAGTCTAGGTACGCCTTTATAGGCCTGCATTCATAGAAGAATTTATTTTGGTATAACTTAAGCCGCTGATTGATAATCCGGTAGCTGACTTAATAAATAGTTTGGACATGGCCTTATCGGGGAAGAATATATCGGTCATGACCGTAAGGCCACTATCGGCAAATAACTCAACCGATGTCGCATCAACCAGTATCGTGAGCGAAATTTTAGTGTCTGTCGACAAACGCGGGGCGGTGTGCCGTTTGCCAAAACCTTTTTCGAATTCTGTTTTGCCGGATTTTGTCCGGTCAATAAAAAATGCTTTGCTGCCTTTTTCGTAGCCAATTACCAATTCATTGTCTTGCTCATTGGCCAGCACGATGGAAAAATCAGTGGCAGCGGGGGCCGATAAGGTGAGCTTAAACTTGTCTGCCTTATCACCCACTTGGGCAGTTAGGTCATATTGTCCTTTTACAGTTACATTTTTCAGCGTGATCGTTTTGCCATTTAGCACAGCAAGCTCCTTTACTGGGCTAGATGTTAGATATAATTTCTTGTTTACTTCTTTCAGGCCAAGCTCACGCGGTATGGTGGTGGCACTGCGCCAGGGGGAAGTAGGTACTTTCTCCGCATACTGCCAGTTGCTCATCCAGCCAATAAGTATGGTTCGGTTGCCGGTGTTAGCGAACGTTACGCCGGCGTAGTTGTCTGTACCATAATCCATCCATTTGGTTTCGGTAGAAAAAGGCTTGAACTCTATGCCGTCGAAATCGCCTACAAAATACTGGGTTGCTGAGCCGCCATTCGGCCCGCCGGGATTGATGCTGACCAGTAGCACCCAAGCTTTTTTGCTATTATGATCTAGTGGAAACAAATCCGGGCACTCCCAAACGCCCCCATGAGCACCCACGTCGTTTCCAAATTCACTTTCCTTAGCCCAGCTTTTGAGGTCAGGAGAAGAATAAAACGTAATGCGGTCTTTGGTAGCGAGGGTCATAATCCACCTTTTCCGGGCTTCGTACCACCGCACCTTGGGGTCCCGGAAATCGGTGATGCCGGGGTTGGGCAACACGGGATTGCCAGCGTATTTAGTCCATGTTTTGCCTTCGTCGAGGCTATAGGCAAGGCTTTGATACTGAAATTTGCCCGTCTTTTTCTTTTCTAAATCAACATTATGGTGCGTGAAAACGGCAATCAGCGGTGTCTGGCCGTTCTTGCCAAAGCCGCTGGTGTTGTTCACATCAACGACTGCACTACCCGAAAAAATTGTCCCCAGGCTATCCGGATATAGGGCAATGGGTTGTTCCTGCCAATGTACCATGTCTTTGCTGGTGGTATGGCCCCAGTGCATTGGCCCCCAGGTTGTGCCGCCCGGGTGATACTGAAAAAACAGGTGATACGTCCCGTTGAAATAGACCATGCCATTCGGGTCATTCATCCAGTGGGCTTTAGGCGTAAAATGGTACTGCGGACGATACGCTTCGGATTGGGCGTTCGACCGATTCGTCTGACCGAACGAGTTTTGGCCTATGGAGGCCAGCAGGGCCAGGGTTACAACGAGTTTTTTCATAAGGTTTTAAGGTTGTTCGCCTACTAGGAGCACTTACCAGGGCGAACAGAAAAAAAGGGTAGTGGGTCTTTTCGGGTGCTACGTGCAATCCAATAAACGCTGTACCACAAACCTATTCTTTGACCGGCGTGCATTTCGCTTGGGCAACGTATTGGTTGGCCTTTTAACAAGTTGCCAGGTGAAGATAAAGCCAGCCGAACATTGCCCTCTATCAATAGCTTGCCCGGTCTCACCGAAACAGGTGATAGCTGGTGTCATGACAGGGCAGCATCAATGGGCCAAGACGGTACGTTCCAGTTGCTCTAGGCTGGTGCCTTTTGTTTCCGGCATCAGGCGAATCACGAACAGGAGTTGCAGTACCATCATGACCGCGAAAAATAGAAACGTGTTGCCCCCGCCGAATTGCTCAGCCAGATACGGAAAGGTAAATGTGATGATAGCAGCCATGAGCCAGTGCGTGAAACTGCCCAGGGCCTGACCACTGGCGCGCACTTCATTCGGGAAAATTTCGGAGATGAACACCCAGATAACGGCTCCCTGCGAAAAACCGAAGAATGCGATGTAAACAAATAGCAGCAACGGTACCGTCATGCCGCTGAAGTCCTCGACGTAGAACGCCCGCGCTACCAGCCCCAGCGTCACAATTAACCCGACCGACCCAATCTTCATGAGCGTCCGCCGGCCGTAGCGGTCAATGAGGTTCATGGAAATGAGAGTGAAGATGAGGTTGATTAACCCAATGCCTGCCGATGACAGCAGTGATGAACTTTTGCCCAAACCCGTCATTTCAAAAATGCGGGGAGCGTAATAGATAATGGCGTTGATGCCCGACACCTGATTGAATACCGCAAACAGCACCGCCAGCATAATAGGCGTTTTATACTCGCCCGAAAACAGCCGGGTCGAAGCCGTTGTGTGGGTGTTGCTCTCCTGAATAGCGGTCAGCGTCTGCTCTGCCGTTTCGGGGTCAATCATATTCAGCACCTCACGGGCATCCGAAACTTGATTCTTTTGAAGCAGCAGCCAGCGTGGGCTTTCGGGAATGTTAAGCACCGCAATGAGGAAAATCAGCGACGGAAGTGCCTGAATGCCCAGCATCCACCGCCACGATTCGTCACCCATATTCGATAACAGGTAGTTTGAGAGGTAGGCAATCAGAATGCCCAGCACGACATTGAACTGAAACAGCCCCACGAGTTTTCCGCGCGATTTAGCGGGCGATATTTCGGTGATATACATGGGAGCCGCCACCGACGATGCCCCCACGCCCAAACCACCCAGGAAACGAAAGAGTAGAAAGATTGGCCAGTTAGGCGCCAGAGCAGTTCCGAGCGATGCCAGTAGATACAGAATTGCAATCCAGAAGAGGGTTTTCTTACGCCCGAGCTTTTCGGCAGGAATGCCACCTGTCATTGACCCAATCACCGTGCCGATGAGCGCAATGGAAACCGTTAAACCATGTTCCCACACATTTAGCTTCCATAGGGTTTGCAGCGATTGTTCAACACCGGAGATAACGGCCGTATCGAAGCCAAATAGAAAACCGCCCAGGGCGGCCGTAATGGACCAAAGAAAAACACGCTGTTTCTGACTCATAGTTGACTGGTAGAACCGGTTTTACGAATAAATGATGCGTTTAACGTAAGCGAATAATAAAGTCTATATTTTACTGTTTTTACAAGCAACACGAACAGTAGACCATCAAAAGCGATAAAAGAAAACCTCAACTTATTCTTTTATTTGTTTCATAAATGGGTATTTCAAAAGTAGGTCAAATGCATGATGATTACAACGTAAAGGGATTTCCTAAACGGACCAACGGGGGAATGAATGAAAGGAAGAACAGTTGATTAATAGCCAGCAGATACACTCACTGCCCTCTACTTACTAGAAATTTAAATTGGAGTCACTATTCAGGAATGCTTTTGTTAAAGTTGATAAATATGCAAAAGCCAGACCGTTTTGAAAGCTGGAAAAGCGACTGCTGGTATGGCTATAGTACGTAAAAGAAATAGGCCCGCAAGCTTTAAAAAACGACAAAAGGTTATCAGGGAAAATAGGGCCTAAAAGAAGGAGGAGTGGAAGATGAGATAGGCGGTAGCCTTTATTCTCATCTTCCACTCCTCCTTCTTTTAGGCCCTATTTTTATTTCAATGTCAACAAATACCCAATTGTAAAATTGGCATCCCAGTCAAACACAAACTGGGTAGTGCCGGTGGCCTCGGCAATAGCTCTGTAAATGTTTAGGCCTGCCTTCGATTTTGCCTCGTCAAGTTTATAAGCCGAAGGCGCGTCTAACGTAGTGTACCGTTCCTTGTTTTTTCGCACGGCTTTAGCCAACTCAAATGGCACACCACCAATAATAAAGCACGTTTTTCTATTGTCGGCTGGAATCTGTTTGGCTTTTGCCTTTACTTCAGCGGCAACGGTTTCGTCGCTGGTGTTGTTTTGATAATACTTGGCTCCATACGTTTCCAGGGCTTTGGTTGTGCCACCTTCTTTCCACGAGATCTTGGTGTTGCCCGAGCCAATATCCACTACGTAGGAATTATCCTCGTAGTCTGCCGGCAGTACCGAACGCAGACCAAGTGCACCTTCCTTTTCCGGCGTTACGGTATTGACGACGTAGTTTAGCGACTTCAGTGCTCTGATAATTTTTTGGGTGCCTTCGGCTTTAATAGCGCCAGAACTGACCACAAAATGTATATCACGTCCGCCCACACCAAAGTCGAGCATCTTACCAATGTAACTCTTCAGACCCGCCCGGATGTCGTCGTCCGAGGCCATGTTCTCCATGACGAGGCTATTGCCAAATTCAGCTTTCTCGAGCTTCCACCGCTTCTGATCGTCGATCCGGATAACAAACGAGTTAAAGCCACTGGCGCCTAGCTCCACTACACCCTTTAGCTTACCATTCTGGGGTGCAGGAGGAGTGTACGTAAACGCCGGGCGGGGACCATTCGACGTGGCGTTGTCCGATGAACTACCTGATGACCCGCCGTTGTCTGACGCAGCCGATTCTTCTACCGCTGCCGCTGCGGTTTCATTATCGGCGCGCGGCATTGTCTCCGACTCCTGGTATTTAGTGTCGTTGTCTGACTCCTGGGTGGTGTTGGCTTTGGGCGCTAGTTTGCGCAGGGCATCATTACCGCCAAAATAGCGGAACCCGAAAAAAGCAGCGGCCAGAACGAGGGCTGTGATGAGCAGCCGACCGGCTACGGTTAAACGTTGCATAGTATCAAAGAGTGAAAGAGTGAAAGAGATAAGATAAAGAGTGAAAGAGGAGAAACTGTAAGATGATTCAGCCGGAGACTGGAGCATTGCTCCTTCACTCTCTAACTCTTTTGCATTTAATCGAGCAGGTTTCGGTACCCTGCGTCCTTAGGCGGATTCGCCTGACCCGGAATCGGTGCCGTTATGGGGTTTGCCCTTGGCGCATCCAGCGAATCCATGCTGGGCTGCACCAGCTTAAATTCACCTTTGTTGTAGGCTTCCAGCAGGGCTTGACCCTTATCGGACATAATGCCGTTCTGAATGTCGACGCCGTTAATAAAGTCCATCGACAGGTCCATGGCTCGCTTCATTTCGCCGAGTTTCATGCTCATGTCGTCCTGAATGTATTCCATCGACTGGTCGAAATAATACCGCTTGTCTGGGTCGCCTTTGAATATGCTGACGGCCGTTTTGAGCGCGTTCGAACTTTCCTTAACAATCTGGTATTCGGTTTCCTTAAGCCGGACTTTAATCTCGGTTTCCTTAATGATGTAGTCGGCGCTCTGGTTCACCTTTTCCATAAACGCTAACACTGTTTTCATGTTTCGTTGCAGGGGCAGCAGTTTCTCGTTCATTTCCTGCAAACCGGCTCCTTCAATGGTTGCCAATTGAGCAGCTTCGCGCATACCCGGTTTTTCATGCATGGCATTAGCCTTGTTGGCTTCGGCGAATTTCTGTTTGCTGGCTTCGTTGTTTTCGTTGATCTTTTTATTCAGCTTCACCAACTGCCCGGCCAGCGTATCGATCTGTCCCTGCATTTTTTGCCGCTTCTCTTTCAAATCCTGAACGTAGATTTTCATGATAGCAATGGGGTTCAGTTGAATTACCGTACCCGTAATGCTGCGCATCATTGACTTGAACAGGAAGAATACTGCCGTTCTGACATCGCGGCTGGTGAAAAGGAAAATCAGAACGCCAAGTGCTCCGAGCAGCAGCGACAGTTCGAGGATGTTGGAAGTAGCCCGGATCAGAAATTCAATGATCCGGTTAAAGTACACCAAACCCAGGCCAGCCAGACCGGCCAGCA
>DATHAW010000358.1:0-6630 GCA_035296465.1 Spirosoma sp. | reverse complement strand
TTGGGCTGGTGTTGAGCAAGAGACTTATTTGGCGCCGTTGTCCAGAACGCCCACCGGCCCACCAGCAGGAGAGCTATCACGGCCGCCACCCCGATGCCCCAGGCAAATGGACGGGACGAAGCCAGCCTCATTCCCCACAGCGGGAGAATTTTAGTTTTATTGTCTTCATCTAACCGGCGCTCAACGGCATCCCACACGCGGGACGGGGGCGCTTCGGAAGCTTCTTCAAATGCCTTTCGCCAGAAGTCGTCCGGTAGGTTATGGTTAAATTCACTCATTTCTCACAGGCGGTAAACCGTATCGTTGTTCACGTTGTAATTTCTGTTGCAACAAACCCCGCGCCCGGGCGTACTGCGATTTTGACGTGCCCTCCGCGATGTCGAGCAGTTCCGCAATTTCCGGATGGCTATAACCTTCAATGGCATACAGGTTAAACACAGCCCGGCACCCCGGCGGCAGTTCCTGAATCATCTGAAGCAGGTACTGATAATTCAGCGTGGGCAGGCTCGTGTCGGCCTGCGGCAGTAGGGGAGCCATCTCCACTACGTCGGCTGAATGCTCCCAGGGCTTTTCCTTCCGAATGTGCTTGAGGGCCGTATTGATCACGATGCGTTTAAGCCAGGCCTCCAGCGGACACTCGAACCGAAATGTGCCGATATGCCGGTAAATCTTAACAAACGCATCCTGTAAGACATCCTCAGCTTCGCCTGGGTCTTTTACGTACCGTTTACAGACGACAAAGAGCTTCCCGGCAAACTGCTCATAGAGCCGTCGCTGCACAATCCGGTCCTGCCGATGGCATCCTTCAACTAATGCGTATTCATCCTGCATAGCAACATTGACAAGCTGAAGACCCGCTTCTGGTCCAAACGGTTGGAATAAGTTGAAAAAATTTATGCGTTCTTGCTAACGAACCTTATCAGTCGGTGCCTGCATTGGGTGTAAACCCAGGGATAAGGCAACTGTAACGGCAACGGCCTGCTTATAATGCAACGGTCATTGGGTGAAATTTAACGTATTGCCGCTGATTCGTGTATATTTGATGAACTCTTTAATTCAGGTTGCTATGACCCGTCGCGACGCACTACGTTATTCATTAAGTGCTGCTTTTCTGGCACAGGCTTACCCCGTCCGGGTCGCCGGGCAAACGCCCGGTTCCCGCTTTAAGATAGGTGCCTGCGACTGGTCCATCGGTCCGGCCGGTGATGTGAATGCCTTTGCGAGGGCAAAGCGCATTGGACTCGACGGTGTGCAGGTAAGCCTAAACACCGTCACCGACCACGAACACCTGCGCCGTGCCGAAGTGCAGCAGGCCCATAAAGAGGCCGCCAAACAGGCCGGAGTGAGCTTTGGCGGCCTAGCCATTGGCCTGCTGAATGAGATCCCGTACAAATCGGATCCGCGCACGGAGCAGTGGGTTCAGGACAGCGTCGACGTAGCCAACGCCTTAGGCGTGAAAAATGTGCTGCTGGCTTTTTTCTCAAAAAACGACCTGCGCAACGACAAAAAGGGTACACAGGTCGTTGTAGACCGACTGAAGGCCGTTGCGCCTAAGGCCGAACGGGCGGGCGTCGTGCTGGGTATCGAGTCGTGGCTCTCGGCACCGGAGCACATGGCCATCATAGAGGCTGTTGGTTCGCCCGCCGTGAAAGTATATTATGACGTATGCAACTCATCTGTCATGGGGTACGACATCTTCAGCGAGATACGGACGCTGGGCAAAGAGCAAATCTGTGAATTTCACCTGAAAGAAAATGGCTACTTTATTGGCAAAGGCAAGATTGATCTGCAAAAAGTACGTCGCGTAATGGACGACATTGGCTATTCGGGCTGGCTGCAGATCGAAGGGGGTGTGCCATCCGGAAAACCTACCCTGGAGAGTTACATAGAAAATAACCAGACCGTACGGTCACTGTTTTGATAAAATGGGTCGCTACCCAATGACATAAACGTGTCAATGGCCGACTATCAGTTCTCATTATGAAGACAACGATTACCGCCCTCAACGTCTTGCCGTTTGCCCTGACAACGGCCGGACTACTCTACATGGCCGGGCAAACGATTCAGCCAAATACCAAGGCGTTAACCCAGTATGAGCCTGCCGGGATAAACAGAGACCATTCGTACAGCGTAGTGCCTAGCGACGACTCTACCCAAAAACTTTATCTGCCCGATGACCTGGAAGCCACGCTATGGGCCGAAGCCCCCATGTTTTATAACCCGACCAACATGGACATCGATGCCAAGGGCCGGGTCTGGGTCACCGAAGCCGTAAACTACCGTAAATTCAACAATAAGCCCGAAGAACGGCTCAACCACCCGGAAGGAGAGCGGGTCATGATTCTTGAAGATACCAACGGCGATGGAAAAGCTGATGCCAGCAAGGTATTCGTGACCGACCCTGATCTGGTGTCGCCCCTCGGCATTGCCGTCATTGGCAACAAAGTCATCGTGTCCTGTTCGCCCAACGTGGTGGTGTATACCGACGAAAATGGCGACGATAAGCCCGACAAAAAAGAAATTATGCTCACGGGCTTTGGCGGACTGGACCACGACCACGCCCTGCACGCCGTGGTGGCTGGTCCCGATGGCAAGTACTATTTCAATACGGGCAATGCCGGGCCGCACGTCGTGACTGACCGCGACGGCTGGACACTCCGTTCGGGAAGTCTGTACGTCGGCGGGACGCCCTACAACAAAGTCAACCACGGTAACCAGGTGAGCGACGACGGGCGGGTCTGGACAGGAGGAATGGCCCTGCGCATCAACCCCAATGGGTCGGGCCTGAAAGTGATGGGCCATAACTTCCGCAACAACTACGAAACCGCCCTGGACTCGTACGGCAACATGTGGCAGAATGATAACGACGACCAAGTGGTGGCCTGCCGCACCAGCTGGCTAATGGAAGGGGGTAACGCCGGTTATTTCAGCAACGATGGAACCCGTTACTGGCAGGGCGACCAGCGTCCCGGCCAGCCTATACCAGTGGCTCACTGGCATCAGGAAGATCCGGGCGTAATGCCCGCTGGCGATATTACGGGAGCCGGTTCGCCCACAGGTGTGGTCATGTACGAGGGCGATCAACTCGGACCTCAATATCGGGGTATGCTGCTCAGTGCCGAAGCGGGCCGGAATGTGATTTTTGCTTACAAGCCAGAGCCGTGGGGCGCGGGCTACCGGATGCCACGCACCGACCTGATCAGTACGTTTCCGAAAGTCGATGAAAATTACAAATGGAATGACGTGGATGCTGATACGCGCAAGTGGTTCCGGCCAAGCGACATAGCAATAGGAACCGACGGTTCGCTCTACGTTGCCGACTGGTACGATCCCGTAGTGGGTGGTCACCAGATGCAGGATCACAAAGGGTACGGAAGGATCTACCGAATTACGCCAAAAGGGAAGAAACTAAGCCCGCCAAAAATTGACCTTCGTACGACCGACGGCCAGATCGCTGCACTGCTCAATCCTGCGGTGAACGTCCGGGCGCTTGGGTTCGAAGCGCTGAAAGAAAAGGGTGAAGACGTTGTTGAACCCGTGATGGCCTTGCTGTCATCGCCGAACGTGTACCACCGGGCGCGGGCTATCTTCCTGCTGGCACACCTCGGCGCTGAGGGGCAATTTGAGGTGGAGCGGTTGCTGAAAGCGGGCGACCCATCCATACGAATAGCGGCCCTGCGGGCGCTACGTAGTATAACGCCCGAAAACTCCAAAGCGATTAAAGCGCTGACGGCTTCGCAGAAAGCCCTGTTACCCCTCCTGGGTAATCTATCCACCGATGCGAGTGCGGCCGTCCGGCGCGAAGTAGCCATTGCCCTACGCGACGTACCCTATGCTGACTGTCGCTTTATGCTGATGAACTTGGTAAACCGATATGATGGGCAGGATCGCTACTACCTGACTGCGCTGACTCAGGCAGCTGATGGTAAGGAAGAGAACCTATTCGCTGACCTGCGTACTACAATTCCAGCCGACCCTATTGAATGGAACCAGCAAACGGCCAACCTCATTTGGGCGCTGCATCCAACCTCGGCGGCTATGCTGCTGAAAAAACGGGCCGAGGCTCCGCAACTTACTGCCGATGCCCGCAGACAGGCAGTGGTGGCGCTTGGGTTCATTAAGAGTGTTAATGCTGCTAAGGCCATGATTGACCTAACCAAATCAGCCGACAAAGACATTGCCGATCAGGCTAATTATTGGACAGGTTTCCGACGCGGTAATGATTGGGCAACGCTGCTGAATTGGGAACAGCTAATGCCCACGAAGGTATCGGACAGCGAACAAAAGATGCTGGCTAAACGGCAGGTACTGCTGGATGAATACAAATCAGACGCCGAGAAACGTAAGGTAGCGCTGGAAATGGCCCGCGACGCTGAGGGAGCTAAGGTGCTGGTAGGCTTAGCGGCCGACGGAAAACTATCCGACGCCCTCATCAAAGTCGTGTCGCCAACGATCCTTAAAAACTCGGACCAGACCGTGCGGACAATGGCGAAGGAGTATTTTTCGCCAAAAAAAGAAATGGACGTTGTTAAGGCTGATCGGGTTGACCCCCCCAGCGTGAAGGTTAGAAAGGTAGAACCGGCCAGCGTTGAGGTCGCCAGGGCTGAGCCTGTCAAAAGAAATGAGCCCTTGAGGGAAACCAATGCGGGTTCTGTTGTGCCTGCGGCCGCCGGGCCAACAATGAGTAGCAGCAATGGATCCGGGTTAGCAATCGATCAGATTACGGCTCTGACTGGAAACGAAAAAACGGGTCAGGCCGTGTTCAGGACGTCCTGTGCGTCATGTCACCGGCATAAGCAGCTCGGTAATGATGTTGGGCCGGAGCTTACCTACATTCATCAGAAATTTGACAAGGGTGCCTTGTTGGACGCCATTCTTAACCCCAGTGCAGGCATCGCCTTTGGCTATGAGCCGTGGATGATAACAACCAAAACAGGACAAACTTACCATGGTTTTTTAGTGAGCGACGGAGAGCATTCGGTGGTAATTAAAGGGATAACCGGCCAGAAACACACCGTACCAACGGGCGACGTTGTCTCGCGCCGGCAATTCAGAAACAGCCTCATGCCCAGTTCCGCATCAATGGGTCTCAAACCACAGCAACTTGCTGACCTGACCGCCTTTCTATTGAAGCAGTAAGGGAGTCCGTAACAGGGTTCTACGTTCTGGGTGTTTGTTGGTTATGGATACACGCTAACTCATACACTCAGCCACTTCCCTTGCCACCCGTTCTCCTGAGCGCACAGCCCCATCAATGTAGCCGTTCCAGACATCGGATGTTTCGGTGCCTGCCCAGTGAATACGACCGGCGGGTTGCCGCAGTGCCGGGCCGTGGGTTGTCCAGAAGCCGGGGCCAGGTACGCCTGCGTAGCACCCACCCGACCATTCTTCGTTCATGAACGAATGGTCAAGGTAACGGACAGGTCTAAGCGCTTCCGATCCGAAAAATATGGCAAACGATTGCAGGGCCGACGCTTTCCGGTTCTCATCTGACAGCCCGGAAAACGCCTGCGCCTGATTGCCCAGCACGAAGCCCATCAGTATTCCCCGACTGCCATCTTCAGGGGAGGTATCGAACGTAATGGTTACGTAGCTATCGGGTGTAGCGGCCAGCCCATTAAATCCCTGCTGACGCCAGAAGGGTTTATCATAAATCGCGTAGCACTTCCAGACGGCCCCCATCGGCATCCGCTGAATCAATTGTGCGCGTTGGGCTGACAGGAGCGGCCCGAAATCAAGGCGACTTTGCAGCGCGGGGGGCACCGTAACAATTACGCGCTGGGCTGTATAGGTTGTTTTTTCTGTTACGACCTGGACCTGATCACTAGGCTGATTAATGGCCCTGACGGGCGCGTTGTACATAATTCTCCCCGAGAACTTAGCTGCCATGCGATCGGCTATTGTTTGAGCACCTCCCACAAACCGTTCCTGCTGCGCGCCGTCTTTTATACTCATGAGGGTATCCAGATTCCGGCCTGATTTGACGTAAAACAGCGCATGAAGCAACGAGATCTGGGCCGGGTCGGCCGCCCAGATCGCTTCGGCCGCTATCCTGAAAAACTGCCGTGCCACCCCGAACCGCATCTGGCCAGCCATCCACGTTGCCAGTGTCATTGAGTCGAGTTGACGGGCGTTGGGCGTTTTCCACGGCTGGGTCAGGTCAACGAGTTTGGCCATTCTGTTTAACCTCCTGATGGCCAGGTCTAAACTCAGCAGTGCACCGATTGGCAACGGTGGAATCAGCCCCTTATAGCGCCTGACTTGTCCGCGAAAATATTGGGTGCTCCTGCCTTCATCGAACGTCCTGAACGTTTCGACGCCAAACTCACGAGCCAGTGCATAGATCCGGTCCTGCGTTGGCCCTACCCAGGCTCCGCCCAGGTCAACGTAGGAACCATCTCCGAACCGTTGTGTGTGAACCCGTCCGCCAACACGGTCACGGGCTTCGAGTACCAGTACGTTTTTTCCGGCTTTGAGCAATTCGTGGGTGGCGGTCAGACCCGCATAACCAGCCCCAATAATGATAACGTCAGGCAGAGTGGAGGAATCGGTCATTGCAGCCTCGGGAAAAGGAGCCTTAACCTACATAAAAAAGCCTGACAGCGAAAGTCCGTGTCAGGCTTTATAAAA
>DATHAW010000357.1:0-2806 GCA_035296465.1 Spirosoma sp. | reverse complement strand
GGGCTCGGCAATGTTAAAATCGCCCAGCATGGCGTAGGAGGCAGTAACTCCACCCGTGGTTGGGTCGGTCAGCAGCGATACGTAGGGTAGTTTGGCCTGGGATAGTAGGGCTAATTTTGCCGATGTTTTTGCCATTTGCATTAGAGAGAAGCCTGCTTCCATCATTCGTGCCCCGCCCGACCGCGAAATTATCAGGAACGGTGTGCGGTTCTGGATGGCGTAGTCGATCGCCCGGGCGATCTTCTCTCCTACGACCGATCCCATCGAGCCACCAATGAAGTTAAAATCCATCACAGCCATTGTTACGGTTGACCCGTTCATGGGGCCGTAGGCCGTCCTGACCGCATCATTCAATCCCGTTTTAGCTATTGTGGCTTTCACCCGGCCGGGATATGGTTTTGTGTCCGTAAAATTCAACGGGTCGGCCGAGGTCATGTTCGCATCCAGTTCAATGTACTCGTTCTCGTCGAAGAGGATGGAGAAATAAGCCTCGGAACCAATTTTTTCGTGGTAGTTGCAATGGACACACGTATACGCATTAAGCTTGTGTTCCCGCGTGTGCATTGCTTTTTTACAGTTAGAACACTGATACCACAAACCGTCGGGGGCTTCCCGTTTCATTTCGGTTGGGGTTTGAATGCCCTTATCTTTTCGAACGAACCAAGACATTGTCAAAGAGTTTTCGGTTGACTGTTCACGCCCGGTGGTCGATGGTCCGGTTTCGTAAACGGGCTGTAAAGATACGAATACCCTTCGCCAATTCAGCCATTGGGCAGTCCAGATAATAACGCTGGCAGAACGTCTCCATAGGCAGATCAGCCACGTTCGGGTGCGCACTTTTTACCCCCATGTGACTATCCGGCACACGTTCGGTTTCCTGGTACTTAGCATTAAAAAAGGCCCTCATCACGATGAGGGCCTTTTTTAATGCTAAGTACCAGGAAAATGTCATTCTCAATCGTTCAGCTTGGAGCGTACAAACTCATGCTCCGGCAGCATTGGCAGGTTATACAGTAAGGTTTTGTTCCGCTCGAACGTAGGCCTGTCAAGTTCCGCCGGTACATGGCCACCCTTAACGAAGGCATCTACCATCCGCCGGATCAGGTCCGCATCGCCGGGTCGCTCTTCATCCATGATTAGCGTGTCGCTGTCGTCGGCCGACTCCGGCCGCAATCCTAAACTCGGTGTCGAGTCGGGTCGGTTGATGGTAATACCGCCCGGACCCGTCATCGTCATCTCTTCCTCCTGAACCTTATCCGTCACATTAACCCGGACGGTATCGGCCTCATCGCCATCGGTTTCATCCGGCATAAGTATGTTGGATGGCACTTGCTGTTCCAGGGTGTTCGGCGACAGTTCCAACGCCGGAGTACTATCAACAATAACTTCAGGCTCCGCTGTTCCTTTCAGCTGATCCATGAGCGTAGTGGTTCCGTCGAAACCAGCCGCAATAATCGTCACGCGCAGGCTATCGCCCAGCGTTTTATCCGTAATAGCCCCAAATTTAAACATTCGGGCTTCGGTTTGAATTTTGCGGGCTACGTGTTCAGAAATGGCCATCTGCTCTTTAAGCCGCATGGCGTGCTCCGGACTTGACGAGATGGTGAGCAGGATTCGTTTGGCTCCCCGAATGTCATGGTCGTTGAGCAGGGGTGAATTCAGGGCGGCTTCGATGGCGCGTATGGCGCGGTCTTCTCCCCCAGCCTCTGCAGAACCCATCACCGACTGACCGGCATTTTCGAGCACCTTTTTAACGTCGGCAAAGTCAGCGTTTATGTCACCCTGCGTTGTAATAATTTCGGCAATACTCTTAACGGCATTCGCCAGCACATCATCGGCATGGGCATAAGCATCGGTCCACGTCAGTTCACTGTACAACTCGGCCAGTTTGTCGTTCAGTACGACCAGCACCGTGTCGCAGCTTTTCTTTAGCTTCTCAATGCCTTCGCGTGCCTGCTCTTTCTTATCGGTGCCCTCAAAATAATACGGAGCGGTCACAACGGCCACTGTCAGCAGGCCCATCTCACGAGCCACTTCGGCCACAACCGGAGCCGCGCCCGTTCCCGTTCCTCCGCCCATGCCGGCCGTGATGAATACCATTTTGGTAGGAGGTGCCAGTAGGCTGCGAATCTCCTCAATGCTGGCGCGGGCCGCATCTTCACCTGCTTTTGCTTCTGTGCCTGCCCCCAACCCGTCGCCTAACTGCAGCTTGGTCGGCACCGGATTACTCATGAGCGCCTGCCGGTCGGTGTTACACACGGCAAAGTTCACGTCCTTCATCTCCAGCTTGTGCATGTGCTTCACGGCGTTGCCACCCATGCCACCCACGCCGACAACCTTGATGATGGTCGTGTTTTCTTCTAATATTTCAAATCTATAGCCCTGACTAAGCATTGTTTGGGTCTGTTGGGGTCTGTGATGTCTTATCCTGATCTAAAAAGTCCTGAATGCAAGTAAACCGGCACGGGGCCGGTCTCCCCTCTCTCGGGTCGTTAATAAGGATCGGTCTCGTTGCCCCGGATGGGTTTGGTTACACGCCGTATCCAGGCCATGAGTCCGCTCTCTTCGGGCTCCTTGTCCTTTTCAGGGGCTTTTTCGCGCTCACGACTAACCGGCGATGGCGGAGCCGTGTAGGCTGGTCGTGCCGTGGGTGGAGGGGTTGCGTCTTCACTGTAGGCTGCCCGGGTTGGATCGCTAATAAAAGAGATCCGGTTATCAATTGTTTTGTAACCCGCCCAGACTAAGCCTACGGCAGTGGCATAAGCCGGATCGCCCACCAGGTCGGCCCGGCCGTTGGGTTGCAGGT
>DATHAW010000356.1:0-6291 GCA_035296465.1 Spirosoma sp. | reverse complement strand
CAAATAGTATCCTCCTGATTAGTTTTGCCAAAGACCATCTTCCGTCTGTTGGGGGCAATGCGTATGAAGCAGCCATGGAAGCAGGCCGCACGCGGCTACGCCCCATTCTGATGACGGCCATTGCCATGATTATTGGGATGTTGCCCATGTCACTGGGAATAGGGGAAGGGGGAGAGCAGAATGCACCCCTGGGCCGGGCCGTCATTGGCGGGTTATTGTTGGCCACTTTTACTACGCTGCTGTTCGTGCCCGTGGTGTTTAGTTATCTGGCCCGTAAAACGAAGCCCCTAACAAATCCAGAAACCGTTTAACCATGCAGACAATCTATCATGTCGTGTCGGCAGAGACCTGGTCAACATTCGACGGTGAACCGACTTACGAAGCGGATAGTTTACGGAGCGAAGGGTTCATCCACCTGTCGGAGCAACAGCAGATAGCCTGCGTACTCGACCGGTACTATCAAAACGTCCCGAACTTGTTACTCTTACACATCGACCCAGCCAGACTGACGCATGAACTCAGGTATGAAGAAGCCGCAAATGGTGAGAAGTTTCCGCACGTATACGGGCCAATTAATAAAGATGCGGTGGTTGGTATAGAAAAAATAGGTTACTGAAGACAGATGAAATTAGTAAAAATAATTATTCCCCTATTATTGCTGGTCGCGCTCTTCGTCTTTGCGGGGGTATTGCCTCGCATACGTAATGCAAAGCAGCTAAAAGCAGAAGCCAGCGCCGAGAAAAGCCGCGACCCCATTGTTAATGCCGTGCCACTCAAACAAGCTTCCGATACAACTGGCCTAACGCTGCCGGGTCAAATTCAGCCGTACCGTCAAACGCCCCTGTATGCCCGAACGAATGGCTTTCTGCGCCGGTGGTACGTCGACATTGGCGCTCAGGTAAAACAGGGTCAGCTTTTAGCAACGATCGACGCACCTGAACTCGATCAGGACATTGCCCGGGCCAAGGCCGACCAGCAACTCGCCCAAACCAATCTGGACCGGTTAGAAAGTGTTAAACTCCCCGGTGCCGTTGCGACCCAGGATATTGACACCCGGAGGTCGGGCCTTTCGGTGGCGAAGGCTAATTTGGGCCGATTGCAGGCCCTGAAAGACCTCCAGCAGGTGCGGGCACCGTTCAGCGGGGTCATCACCAGCCGCACCGCCGAGAATGGCAACCTGGTTTCGCCAGGATCGGGCCAGCCCTTGTTTACGATCTCTGAACTGGGCACCCTGCGCGTATTTGTCGATGTGCCGCAGACGTATTACCGCTACGTTAAAGTGGGGATGCCCGCTACGGTCATTGTGCCCGAGCTAAAACGAACCCTGGCGGGGAAAGTGGTCAGAACGTCCGGTACGCTGCGGAGCGAATCGCGGACGCTGCTGGCCGAAATCGCCATTCCGAACCCAAAGCAGGAGTTGCCATCGGGTCTTTACAGCCAGGTTAAATTTGACCTGGTTTCGGCTAATGCACCGGTGCTGATTCCAGCCAACGCGCTGCAGATAACCCCGCAGGGACCACGCGTGGTGGTAGTGGAGACAGACCAGCGCATCCGGTTTGTTCCCATCACGCTCGGCCGCGATTACGGCACCACCATCGAAGCGGCCAGCGGCCTGACTGGTCAGGAGCGTGTTGTAACAAACCCGAACGATCGACTACGCGACGGCCAGAAAGTCAGGTTTCGCCAGCCAGCGGCCGAAAAAACAATAGTTCAGCGATGAGGCAGGTGTTCGTTTTAAGTTTGTGGCTAATAATGGGGGGGGTGGCATCTGCTCAGACTACCGCCGTTTCGCCGGCTGGCGGGTCGGTTACGCTCCAACCGGGCGCAGGTACCGTTCAGCCCTCGGCTTCGGCGGGCGGCCCAACTGCCATTCCATCGGGTGCGGCAACCATAGGATCAGGATTACCCACTGCCGACCTGTTCGTCAGTGGATTCAACCGGTTTGCCGACCCGACTCTTGAATCATTGATTCAACTGGGAATGACCAACAGTCCTAACTTGCGGGCCGCATTGAGCCGTCTCGAAGAAGCCAGGGTTCGGGTACGTATCGCGCAGTCGTTTCTCAAGCCATCCATTCGCAGCTCGGTCCTGATCACGACGCAAAGTTTATCGGAGCACCGGCCCATTGCCATTCCATTAGCCAGCGATCGGCTACCACGCTTTCAGTTGAGCACGTTTCAGCTACTGCCGGTCGATGCTACGTATGAACTGGACCTGTTCAAGCGAATTCGGGGCGGAATCACCGTGGCCGATTTGCAGGCACAGGCATCCGATGCGGACTACCGGGCCTTTCGGCTTTCGTTAGCGTCGGATATAGCCCGGACGTACCTGCTGATTCGGGGCAACGATGCGGAGCAGGCCGTTTTTGGGCAAAATCTGCTGGCCCGCGATACCACGCTGGCTATTCTGCGCGAGCGGTTTCGGGTTGGGCTGATTAACCGCATCGATGTGCAGCGGGCTGAAACGGACTACGCTGGTTTGCGTGTAACCCTGAAAGGGCTCCAGCGTGCCCGCACCGAACTGGTCAATGGCTTAGCGCAGCTATGCGCCCAGGATCCGGCCACGTTTCAGATAGCGCCCGGCCCGTTGCCCGCTACGGCACCCACGTTTCCCTACGCCAGCTTATCGACAGACATTTTTCTACGTAGGCCCGATCTGCAGCAGTTTGCCCGTCAGATTCAAATCGTGGATGCCCAGGCCCTTGTTCAGCAGGCTACCATCCGTCCCCGCGTAAATTTGGTGGGATCGGGTGGCTTATTATCGGGTCGGATTGGGTCATGGCTTGCCCCCAGCAGCGCTACGTACCTGGTTGGTGTCAACGCATCTGTACCGCTCTACGAAGGCCATCGCAACCGCGAACTGGTGGCCCTGGCCCGACAGCAGATACAAACCGGGCAGCAAACGTATCAACAACAGCTTCAGCTGGCGCAGCGCGAAGCCGAAACGGCCCTGGACAACCTTACCCAGCTTCGGGATCAGATTGACCTGCAACGCCAGACAATCGCACTGGCTCGCCAAACAGAAAAGTATAATCGGGAACTCTACGTTCGGGGTCTGGCTACGTACCTCGAAGTTCTGGACGCGCAGCGCACTATCCTGACCAACGAGCAACTGCTGGTGCAGCTTCGCAGTCAGGAAGCGCAATTCGCCGTGGTGTTACTACGGGCCGTAGGCGGAGACTGGTAGCCACCCATACGGTATAAGATTTTGAAACTTTTTATCTCAAATGGCTAAATATTGAGCTATTTTGCGCCTATACTATTCCATTCAGTAACAATGAACCATACCTATGTTATCATTATGGCCGGGGGCGTGGGCACACGCTTCTGGCCATTCAGCCGGACAAGCTACCCTAAACAGTTTCATGATGTGCTCGGCACTGGCCGCACCCTGCTTCAGCAAACCGCCGACCGCTTCGACGGAATTTGTCCGCCCGAAAATATATTTATAGTCACCAGTACGCTGTATAAAGACCTGTGCCAGCAGCAACTGCCCCAGCTCACCGACAACCAGGTTCTGTGCGAACCTGTTGCCCGCAACACAGCCCCCTGCATTGCCTACGCCTGTTACAAAATTGCGCAGCGCGATCCACAGGCGAATATAGTGGTGGCTCCTGCCGACCACATTATCCTTAAAGAAGACGCCTTTAAGCAAACGATCAACACGGCGCTGGCGGCCACGCAGCAACAGGATATATTAGTTACGCTTGGCATTCAACCAAGCCGCCCCGACACGGGTTACGGGTATATCCAATACGTATCCGACGCGGAAAGCGAAACGAGCGAAACTGAGAGGTCGGCAGTACGAAAGGTGAAAAGTTTTTTAGAAAAGCCTAATCTCGAACTGGCGCAACAGTTTGTAAATAGTGGTGAATTTGTGTGGAATGCTGGCATTTTCGTCTGGAACGTCAGGGCTATCATAAATGCCTTCATTATGCACCTGCCAGAGGTAGCCGAAATTTTCGCCGAAGGGGCCGACGCTTATTATACCAGCCACGAAAAAGCATTTATTGACAAGGCCTATTCACTCACCCGGAGCATTTCGATCGACAACGGCGTGATGGAAAAAGCCCATAACGTGTATGTCGTGCTGAGCGATTTTGGCTGGTCGGACCTCGGCACGTGGAAGTCGCTGTACGAGGCCTCCGACAAAAACGCTGATCAGAACGTAGTGGATGGGCACGTCATGCTCTACGACACCAGGAACTGCATCATTAAAACCCCGAAGAACCGACTGGTGGCCATCAACGGACTGGATGGCTTTATTGTGGCCGAATACGACAATGTCCTGATGATATGCCGCAAAGAAGACGAGCAAAAGGTAAAAGCGTTCGTGGCCGATGCCAAAGAGCAGGGGACAGAATTTGTGTAGCGGAGATCAGATGTAGTGTTTTTGCAACCTGGCCAGTTAGTTGTTTAGCGATTGACTGGCTATCTTTTTCGCGCAAACGTGTTGATATAAGTGAGTGACGTATCCGGCCGGCTGGCTTGTTACGGCCAGCATACAGGCTAATTGCTCATCATATCGCTTTTGTACGTTCAATTTTTTGAATATACCCCATCGCCGTGAATTGCACAGAGTGGCTTCAGTTCGTGAGCCGACCAGTTCATGCACCTTTCCACTACGTCAACTTCTTGTCCTACAATCAGTAAGAATTAGCCAACGCATCGTTTAGTTTTGTGAGCGAGCACTTTGTGTGATCACTTTTAAAACGACGCTTTAGTATGGCCGTTCACCCCCGTTTCCTCGCCCTTACGTCGCTGTTTCTCATCAGCGCATGGGTGGCTGTTGCTCAGCCTACGGTGCAGAAGAAAATCCAGACCGACCTGATTATGGCCGAAGATGGGGCCGTTATCGAGCTACCCGCCGGTACATTTACCTTCACGGGTAGTTTGTCGCTGCAGGACAAGAACAACATCACCATTCGGGGGGCGGATAATGGCAAAACGGTGCTGACATTCAAAGGGCAGACAGAAGGGGCCGAAGGACTGCGCATTACAAACGGGCAAAAGATCATTATCGAAAACCTGACCATTCAGGACACCAAAGGCGACTGCATCAAGACCATGAACGTGCGCGGCATTACCTTCCGCAACGTGCGTACCGAGTGGACAGGCAAGCTGTCGGAAAACAACGGCTCATATGGCCTGTACCCGGTGCAGTGCGATAACGTCCTGATTGAGAAATGCACGGCCATTGGTGCATCGGACGCGGGCATTTATGTCGGACAGTCGCGGAACATTGTGGTACGCAACTGCGTGGCGCATCATAACGTAGCGGGCATCGAAATTGAAAATTCCATCGGGGCCGATGTCTATCAGAACGAAGCGTATCAAAATACGGGCGGCATTCTGGTGTTTGACCTGCCCGACCTGATCCAGAAAAAAGGCGGCAACGTGCGGGTGTACGACAATCACATTCACGACAACAACCTCGAAAATTTCGCACCGAAGGGCAATATTGTGGCGAAAGTGCCTGCCGGTACGGGGGTGTTGATTCTGGCCACGAGCAACATCGAACTGTACAGAAACCGGATTATCAACAACAAATCGTTCGGGACGGGAATCATTAGCTATCAGGCGACCGAAGAAGCCATCAAAGACAGTTTGTATAACCCCTATCCGGCCAACATCAGCATTCACGACAACGAGTACCGGCGCGAAGCGGTGCATCCGACCTATAAAGGCCGCTTGGGTATGATGTTTCGGTTTAAACTGCATTTCGGCAAAGACGTACCCGACATTATCTGGGATGGCATTGCAAACGACAAAGCCGATGGGAACACCCCGACGCTGTGCCTGCGCAACAACAAAAACGCCCGCTTCGCCAATATCGACGCGGGAAACAATTTCAAAAAAATCTCACGTGACCCGGCCCCATTCACTTGCGAACTCCCTGCGCTTGCGGCTGTGCGCTTAAACTAATTCTGGTGAAAACGCTCTGCTCCATCCTGTTTTCTAGCCTGTTTTGTTTGCTTCTGCTGTCCCTCCGGCCAGAAACACCAGCACACATGGCGGCTCGGCAGACGCTGTCGGAGTACGGCTTTTTCGCAGGCCGGTTAGCCGATCAAACTCCGGCTGAGGGGGTCGTGCCTTATCGGCTCAACACACCCCTGTTTTCTGATTACGCCGAGAAACTCCGGTTCGTTAAACTGCCCGCCGGGCAAACGGTGCCTTACAACGCACTCGAAGTGCTGGATTTCCCCATTGGTACTACCCTGATTAAAACATTTTATTACCCGAACGACTTCCGCGATGTGGGCAAGGGCCGGCGTCTGATGGAAACGCGGCT